>CAYLHM010000115.1:0-3955 GCA_964383485.1 uncultured Oscillospiraceae bacterium | reverse complement strand
ATCGGGTTTATCCGGGTAAAACCGGTGACCATATATTTTTGAAGGAGGAAGATCTATGAGCATTTCTTACGGCGGGATCGGTCACTTCAGCGTGACCTTCCCCAACTCCAGCGGCATCGCAGGGATGCCCTGCTGCCTGGACAGCAACGGCAAGGTGGTACCCTGCGCCAACGGCGACAACTTCATCGGCATTGTCGAGCGGGTACAGGACGGCTACTGCGGCGTGCAGATCGGCGGCTTTGCGGAGCTGCCCTACTCCGGCACCAAGCCCAGTCCCGGCTATGTGAAGCTGTGCGCCAACGGTACCGGCGGTGTCAAGGCAGACGACACCAACGGCATCGGCTACTGGGTGGTACAGGTCGACAGCACCACATCCAAGCTCACCGTCATCATCTAAGGAGGGAAAACCATGAATTTTGACAACCTGAAACTGGAAAAGGGTATGTACCGCCAGGCCGGGCAGAGCTTCAGCCAGGTGCTGGAATCCCTGGACCCCAGCGAAAACTACCGGGGCACCGCCCTGGAGGGCACCGATGCTTTTCAGCGGCAGCTGAAGCGCTTCGGCATCCGGGTGAAGGGCGCAGGCTCCTCCACCGTGGAGAAGTTCTTCCGCACCATGGACTCTGCGGTGCTGTTCCCGGAGTACATCGCCCGGACGGTGCGCCAGGGCATGGAGGAAAATGACATCCTCCCGGCCATCACCGCCACCGTGACCAACATCGACGCCATGGACTACCGCTCCATCTACTCCACCAGCACCGACGACGACCGGGCGCTGCGGGATGTGGAGGAGGGCACGGCCATTCCCACCACCGAGGTCAAGACCAAGGAGCATCTGGTGAAGCTCCACAAGCGCGGCCGTATGCTGGTGGCCTCCTATGAGGCGGTGCGCTTCCAGAAGCTGGATCTGTTTGGCATCATGCTGAAGCAGATCGGCAGCTATATCCAGAAAATGCAGCTCCAGGATGCCATCTCCGTGCTGCTTGATGGGGACGGCAACGACAACGCCGCCGCCACCCAGAGCCTCAGCTCCGGCAGCTCCCTGGACTATGGGCAGCTGGTGGATTTCTGGGGCACCTTCGATCCCTACACCATGAACACCATGCTCTGCTGCACCGATGTGGCCACCATGCTGCTGAAGATCCCGGAGCTGCAAAATCCCCTCACCGGCCTGAATTTCCAGGGCACCGGCAAGGTGGGCACACCCCTGGGCGCCCAGCTTCTGCGCAGCGATGCCATGCCGGCAAACAAGCTCCTGGGCCTGGACAACCGCTATGCCCTGGAGCTGGTAAAGGCGGGAGATGTGCTGGTGGAGTATGACAAGCTCATCGACCGTCAGCTGGAGCGGGCCGCCATCACCACCATCTCCGGCTTCGGCAAAATTTGCAGCGATGCGGCAGCGGTGCTGGTGCTATGACCTTAACGGAGCAGATTTACGCCCAGGCCTCCCTGCTGGTTCAGGATCTGGAAAGTGCGGACCAGGAGCTTTTGAAGCTGCTGTGCCAGTCGGCGGCGGCCTATCTCCAGGCGAAGCTCCGCCCGGGTCTGGCGCCGGAGGACCTCCTTGCGGATTTCGTGGCCTCCGCCAGCCTGTACGCCGTGGCGGCCCTGTCGGAAACCGGGGAGCAGGGGCGCATCGACCAGTTCACCGCCGGAGATCTGACCCTGCGCCGGAGCAGCGGCAACGCCGCCGCCTGCTGCCTGCGCTATCAGGCGGAGCTGATGATGCTGCCCTATACCCAGGATCGCTTCGCATTTATGGGGGTGTGAGATGGCTGCGCTCATTGACCGGCTGCTGAAGCGCTATGGCTGTGACCTGACCCTGGTCGTCAGCTACAACGAAACATACTCGTTCCGGGGCCTGCTGCAGCATTTCGACAGCCATACCTGGGCCAATATGCAAAAGGAATACTCCCTGCTGGGGGATATTCCCAGGGGCCGGTATGTGCTGCTGGTGCCCATGGAGCCGGAGCTGGAGGTTGGAAGTATTCTGATGCAGGGAGAGAAGCGCCTGATCCTGCGGCGGATCGAAACCGTGCGCCTGGGGGACAAGGCCCTGTACCGCTGGGGCCTGTGCGCGGAAAGGACAAAGGAAGCCACATGGTAAACAAAGCAATTCAAGATGCCGTCGCCTGCCTGCGGGCTTATAATTACCGGGTCACCCATGCCTATCCCAAACGGGCCACCTTTGAGATCCACGACACCATGCTCACGGTGGAGGTGGAAAAGCTGGACCAGGTGCGCAACACCACCACGGTGCTGGTGAATGTGCTGAACCCGGTGGATATGGGCTGTGAGCAGTGCGAGGATGTGGCCATGGAGGCCTGCGTGCGTTTGCAGGCTGCCGGCGGACTGTGCAGCACGGGCAGATGCGAATTTCTGCCGGGAACCAATGCCTTTTGCCTGCCTATTTCGGTGATTTTCCGGGGAACGGAGAACTACGAGGAGACAGAGGAGGAACAGTAACACGATTTCAAATATTTTCCGGACTGCGCTTGCGCGCAGCCCGGATTTTTTTGTCTCGGTATTTGTTTTCTAAAACAGCTCCGTGATCGGGGCGAAGCGGTAGCCCTGATCCTCCCATTTGGTGAGCAGATCGTCCAGAATTTCGGCGTTGGTCTGGCTGGTGGAGTGAAGCAAAATCACTGCGCCGTTATGCACCCGGGGCAGGAGCTTGTCATAGGCCGCCTGGGCGCTGGGCTGGTCATCATTCTTCCAGTCCACATAGGCCAGGCTCCAGAATACCGTTTTGTAGCCCAGCTCCTTGGCCATTTGCAGATTGCTTTCGCTGTAAACCCCCTGGGGCGGGCGGTAAAATTTCTGCATGGGCTGGCCCACCACCTGCTGATACAGAGCCTCCAAATCCTGCAATTCTTTGGAAAATGCCTCTTTTTCGCTGATTTTGGACATATCATAGTGGTGCATGGTGTGATTTCCAACGATGTGTCCCTCGTCCACCATGCGCCGCACCAGATCCGGGTTCTGCTGGATATAATTGCCCACCAGGAAAAATGCGGCCTGGACATTGTGTTTTTTCAGGGTGTCCAGAATTTTAGCGGTACAGCCGTTTTCATACCCGGCGTCAAAGGTCAGGTACAGCACCTTCTGACTGGTGTCCCCCAAAAAGGCGGCATCGTACTTCGCAAGCTGTGCCGACGAGGCCGGGCCGATGGGTGCAGAGCCCTCGGTTCGGAAGCTCAGGCCCCAGGCGGCAGTCTCCACCGCACCGCCCAGAAGCACCCCTAAACTCAGCACTGCCGCCATGCACAGCGCCCCCGCTACGATCCAAAAATCCCGTTTACGCATAGAAAATCCCCCCTGAGGACAGTCTATTCCTCAAGGGGGAAAATCATGTCTTAAAGTTTGTCCGGCAGGAGCTTGTGCAGCCGCTGGGACAGGGCAAAGGCGCCCAGAATTTTCACCAGGTCAAAGGGAATGTAGGGCACCACGCACATCAGGAGGATGGCCCCCAGGCCCATGGGGGTCCCCCGGTTGGCGAACACGGCATAGAACCAGGCGGTGCCCAGGGCGTAGCAGACCAGGTTGCCCAGCACCATGGCCGCAATTTTCACGGCGGGCCGCTCACCCAGCGCGTGGGTCATGGCCCAGTACAGCAGTGCGGAGCCGAGAAATCCGGCGATATAGCCCCCGGTGGGGCCGACCAGGGCGGCGGTGGAGCGGAAGCCGGTGAACACCGGCAGTCCCACGGCCCCCAGCAGAATATAGACCAGCACCGCAATGCTGCCCCGCTTGCCCCCCAGCAGGCCCAGGGTGAAGAACACGGCAAAGGTTTGCAGGGTGATGGAAATTTCACTGATGGGAATGGCGATCCAGGCGCAAATGGCCATCAGTGCGGCGCACAGGGCGCACAAGACAAGATCTTTGACTTTCATAAAATCATCTCCAGGAATTTAGAAAAAATAGGAGCGTTCAGAGGATTACTCGGAATGACAGG
>CAYLHM010000114.1:0-4020 GCA_964383485.1 uncultured Oscillospiraceae bacterium | reverse complement strand
GGCGCTTAGTAGCCGCACATACGGTGGAACAGCTCCATATAGCGCTGGGCCGGCACATTCCAGCTGAAGTCCTGGCACATATCCCGGTATTGCAGGCTGCGGAAGCCCTCCCGGTTGTAGTTGTACAGGTTCAGGCAACGCTTCAAGGCACCGTAGAAATCATCGGCGTTGTAGCTCTGGAAGGTGAAGCCCAGGCCGCCGCAGCCCTGCTCATCGGCAGGAGGTACGGTGTCTTTCAGGCCGCCGGTGGCGTGTACCACCGGCACGGTGCCGTAGCGCATGGCATTCATCTGGCTCAGGCCGCAGGGCTCGGACTTGGAGGGCATGAGGTAGATGTCGCCGCCGGCGTAGATCCGGGCAGCCAGGCCCAGGTTGAAGGTGATCTTGGCCGCCACCCGATCCGGGAACTCCGCCTGGAGATCCCGGAAGAACTGCTCGTAGCGGTTTTCGCCGGTGCCCAGGATCAGCAGCTGGCAGTTTTCCTCCCACAGCAGCCTGCGGGCCACATAGCACAGCAGATCCAGGCCCTTGTGCCCCGCCAGGCGGGTGACCATGACGAGGAGCGGCACATCGGGCTGCACCGGCAGGCCCACCTCCTGCTGCAAAGCGGCCTTGCAGGCGGCCTTGCCTTGGACAAAGGTATCGGCGTTGAAATGAGCGGGCAGGGCCGGGTCGGTCTCCGGGTTGAAGGTGCCCACATCAATACCGTTGGTAATGCCGGTGAGCTTCCAGGCGGCGTTGGACAGAATGCCGTCCAGCCCATGGGCATAGTAGGGATACATCAGCTCTCTGGAATAGGTCTCGGACACGGTGGTGACCAGATCCGCCACCTCGATGGCCGCTTTCATCACATTCACGGCCCCGTTCATGTCCAGGCAGCCCCGCCAATCCCAGGGCAGGCCCAGCACCTCATCGAAGAACTGTGCGTTGGCCCAGCCCTGGTATTCCACATTGTGAATGGTGAACATACACTTGGTGCGGGGGAAGCGGTCCCAGTACATGGCTTTCAGATACACCGGCACCAGGGCGGTCTGCCAGTCGTTGCACTGGATCACATCGGGAATGAAATCCAGCACGGACAGGGTGTCCAGGCAGGCCCGGGAGAAGTAGGCGAAGCGCTCGCCGTCGTCAAAATCGCCGTAGATGGCGCCGGGCCGGGCGCCGAAATAATAATCGTTGTCGATGAAGTACACCTGCACCCCGTCGGCCCGGTTCGTCAGCCTGCGCACGCCGGCATACTGCCGCCGCCAGCCCAGGCCCACATCAAATTCCGCCACCAGCTCGGTGGGATAGGCGGGGTTGTCCTTCACCTTTTTATAGTAGGGCAGGAGCAGCACCACCTGGTTGCCCTCGATCCGCTGCAGGGCAGCAGGCAGGGCCTCCATCACATCGCCCAGGCCGCCGGACTTGGCATAGGGTGCGCCCTCGGAAGCGACTACCGCAATGTTCATACGGTTTCACCCCGCTTGATGATCACAGGCGCAGAGGGCGTGCCGATGAGCTTGGTGCCGGGCCGGACGGTGACATTCTTGTCCAGAATGACACACTTCAGCTCGCAGTTTTCACCGATGACGGCATCGTTCATGATCACGCTGTCCTCCACCACGGCGCCCTTGCCGATGTTCACACTGCGGAAAAGCACGCTGTCCCGGGCAGTACCCTCCAGGATACAGCCGTCGGCCACGGTGCAGTTTTCAATATGGCAGTCGTCGCCGTAGAAGCTGGGCACCCGGTCACGAACCTTGGTGTAGATGGGGTGGTTGCCTCCAAAGAGGTCGTCCCGGATCTCCTTGTTCAGAATGGCAAGATTGCCCTTGTAATACTCCGGAATGGAGTTGTTCCACAGCACAGCGCCCTCGAAGGGGTAGACATTCACGGCGACCTCGCCGCTCTGGTGCAGGCGCAACACGAAATCCCGCTCGAAATAGTACATATTGTGAGCCACGGCCTTGGGGACCTCGTTCATCAGCACATCCTTGTTCACGATGTACAGGGCCATGGAGGTCAGATAATCTGCCGGAGCGGCATAACCCGCCACCATATCCAAAATCTGGCCGTCCTCGTCCAGCTTGATGGCCAGGTCGGTGTGGCGGCTGCCGTTGGCGATGCCCGCCTTGGCCACCACGGTGATGCCCTTGCCGCTGGCGATGTGGGCCTTCAGCACCTGCTTCAGGTCGATATTGCACAGCACACCGGCATCGGCCAGCACCACATAATCGTCGTGATTGCCGTACTTCATATACTCCAGCACGGAATACAGGGACTCCAGCTTGCCCCGGTAGCCCATGACACTTTCGGACTGGGAGTAGGGGGTCAGATATTCCAGGCTGCCCTCGCTCAGCTCCAGGTCCCATTCCTCGCCGTCACCGATGTGGGCCATCATGGACTGGTAGTTGCCGTGGGAGATGATGCCAATGCGGCGGATGCCGGAATTGGCCATGTTGGACAGTGCGAAATCCACCTGGCGGTAGCGGCCGCCGAAAGGCAGGGAGGCCATGTTGCGCTTGTTGGTCAGCTCGCCCATGGCGGAATCATAAATATTGGCGTAAATAATACCCATTACAGACATGGTAGAACCCTCCTTACTTCATTTCACCGGGCAGAAGCACGGTGTTCGCCTGGATCTCAGCGCCCTTGGAGGTGACACTGATCTCTCTCTTCTCGCCCTCTTTGTAGATACCGCCCACCACGGCCCCGCGGCCGATGCGGCAGTCCTCACCCAGAATGGCATTGCGGACAATAGCCCCCGGCTCGATGGTCACGCCGGGCATCACCACAGAATCCTCCACCAGAGCATCTGCGCCCACGGTGCAGCCCACGGAGATCACGCTGTGGCGGATCGTGCCGTAGACATTGGAGCCCTCCGCCACCAGGCTGTTGTAAATTCTGGCGTTGGCATCGATATAGCTGGAGGGATAGGCGCTGTTCCGGGCGTAAATTTTGAAATTCCCCCGCAGATCGAACACCGGCTCCTTGCCCAGCAGCTCCATGTTGGCTTCCCACAGGGAGTCGATGGTGCCCACATCCTTCCAGTAGCCGTTAAAGGTGTAGGCCATCAGCTTATAGCCGGCGTTCAGCAGGTTGGGAATGATGTTCTTGCCGAAGTCGTGGTCGGACTTTTGGTCATCCTCGTCGGCAACGAGGAACTCCCGCAGAACGCTCCAGTTGAACACATAGATGCCCATGGAAGCATTGGTGGACTTGGGGTGCTTGGGCTTTTCCTCGAACTCATAGATGGAGTTGTCGGGGTTGGTGTTCAAAATGCCGAAGCGGCTGGCCTCTGCCAGCGGTACATCCCGCACGGCAATGGTGCAGGCAGCCTGGTGCTGCTCGTGATAGGTGACCATGGCGGCATAGTCCATTTTGTAGATATGGTCGCCGGAAAGCACCACCACATATTCCGGGTCGTAGCGGTCGATAAAGGCCAGGTTCTGATAGATGGCGTTGGCGGTGCCCTTATACCAGCCGCTTTTCTTATCGTGCCGCTCGTAGGGCGGCAGGACCTGGGCGCTGCAATGGGATTTGTTCAGGCCCCAGGGCTGGCCGTTGCCGATGTACTCGTTCAGCTCCAGAGGCTGGTACTGGGTCAGAATGCCCACGGTGTCAATTCCGGAGTTGATGCAGTTGGACAGGGGGAAGTCGATGATGCGGTACTTGCCGCCAAAGGGCACGGCAGGCTTGGCGGTATTCTCCGTCAGGACCTTGAGGCGGCTGCCCTGGCCGCCGGCCAGCAGCATGGCGATGCAGCGTTTCTTCTGAAAATACATGATGACAGCTCCTTATGTTAAAATATGGGTACACAGATGGTCGGAAATCAGCCATAAAAGCTCATATATAACATACCATATTTCTGTCAAATTAGAAATGGACAAAATTGCTAAAATTTTTATTCATTTTTTGTCATTTCCCACAATTCTTTTCAGGGAAACCGGTTGTCCTCCGCCCAAAAAGCGAAAATCCGCCCCAGAAACGGGGCGGAAAAGTTTTCCTTGCAATATTCGACAAAGCGTGCTAAAATAA
>CAYLHM010000113.1:0-4044 GCA_964383485.1 uncultured Oscillospiraceae bacterium | reverse complement strand
ACAAATTTATTTTTCATTTCTTCTCACGAACAGTCTCATTGTTCTCCGTCCTCCATGATACGCCTGGTTCGCCCATACAGCGGTGGCGGATCGGTGCTGGATTTTTTCTCTCTTGCATCTCAAGCAAAGGTTCAGATGAATATATGGAAATCGCCCGATTTGGGCACCAAGCTGTCACATAAGAAAGATTATACGGCAGGGCAATTTGCGTTCAGGCGGTACACATCCATACCGCTGCATTTCTATTTTCGTATTATACCATGTTATCGAAAAATTGCAAGTGTATTTGAATGCTATCCTAAAAATTTTCTATATTCGTCTAAATGTCTATGCCTTATACGATGCTGTTAGCTCAAGCGGCAAGATTGCTATAGAGGGAGCAGCAAACCGTCAAATAATAAAGAGCCAAGCTGCAGCGATGAACGGCACCGCAGTTTGACTCTTTTGATGGTTATCTGCATTTTAAATGCGAACTTCCCTATTTCGCAGCATTTTGCAGCCCGCCCCGGCAACTATTCCCGCACATCTTTCGATTTCACCTTGCCGCTTAGGAGAACAGACCGCCCAGATCCTGCCGATAAGAAAAGAGATGGAGCTCCTTTTTTTCGATATTGTTATTCCACCGTGACGGATTTTGCCAGATTGCGGGGTTTATCCACATCACAGCCCCGTGCCAGAGCCATATAGTAGCCAAAGAGCTGCAGCGGGATCAGGCTCAGGCTGGGCTGGAGCATCGGCTCCACCTGGGGCACCGCAAAAACATTCTGGGCCTGATTTCCGGCGTCCTCTGCCAGACCCTCCAGGGTGACACAGAACACATCGGCTCCCCTGGCCCGCACCTCCCGGATATTGGCCATGGTCTTGTCGAACAGGCCGGGAATGGTGGCCAGTGCAACCACCAGGGTGCCGTCTTCAATCAGGGAAATGGGGCCGTGCTTCAGCTCCCCGGCGGGATAGGCCTCGCTGTGGAGATAGGCGACCTCCTTCAGCTTCAGGCTGCCCTCCAGGCACACGGCGCTGTCCAGGTTTCGGCCAATGTAGAAGGCATCGTGGTGCTGGCAATAATGGGCGGCGCAGTCCTTCAGCCAGGCCCGGTTTTTGGGGATCAGCACCGACTCTACCGCCTCCGGCAGACACTCCAGGGCCTCGGTCTGCCGCCGAAGGGTTTCCTCGTCCTGGGTGTGGAGCTGCCCGGCGATATGGAGGGCCAGCATATACACCACCGCAAGCTGGGTGGAAAATGCCTTGGTGGTGGCCACGGCGATCTCCGGCCCGGCGCAGGTGTAAATGGTCTGATCCGCCGCCTTGGCAATGGCTGAGCCGACCACATTGACAATGGCCAGAGTTCTGGCGCCCCGGCTTTTCGCCTCCTTGACAGCGGCCAGGGAATCCGCCGTTTCGCCGGATTGGCTGATGACGATCACCAGGTCATCCGGCCCCACGGTGGGGTCTCCATAGCGGAACTCCGAAGCAAGCACCGCCTCGGTGGGAATGCGGCAGGCTTTTTCAACGGTGTATTTCGCCAATACGGACACATAATAGGCCGATCCGCAGGCCACCAGATAGATCTTGCGCAGGCTGCGCAGGTATTCCGCCGTCAGCTCCACCGTGCCCAGGGTCACCTTGCCCTGGCGAATGTGGGGACGAATGGTGTCCCGCAGGGCCTTGGGCTGCTCCATGATCTCTTTCATCATAAAGTGGTCATAGCCGCCCCGC
The DNA here is from genome assembly GCA_964383485.1 of uncultured Oscillospiraceae bacterium. Classification (GTDB taxonomy): domain Bacteria; phylum Bacillota; class Clostridia; order Oscillospirales; family Oscillospiraceae; genus Faecousia. The sequence continues at coordinate 2,328 of CAYLHM010000113.1, read as the reverse complement.
TCCGCCGCAGAGATCTCCCATGTAACCTGCTCCCGCTCCTTGGAAATTTCCCGGCCCTGGGCATTGTAGAATTGCACGCTCTGGGCATCAAATACGGCCATTTCCCCATCGTCCAGATAGCTGACCGTGCGGGTGTATTTCAAAATTGCCGTCACATCGGAGGCAATGAAATGCTCCCCCTGGCCGTAGCCGAAGATCAGCGGAGAGTTCATTTTCACCGCCACAACGGTATCGGGCAGATCGGCGCACATAATTCCCAGAGCGTAGCTGCCCTCCAGACGGGCTGTGGCACTGCGCACCGCCGCTGTGAAGTCGCCGCACTGAGCATAGGCCCGGTCGATGAGATTGGCCACCACCTCGGTATCCGTGTCGGTCTGGAAGCAGATGCCCTGCGCTTGCAGCTCGGCACGGAGGCGGGCTTCGTTTTCGATAATGCCGTTGTGAACCACCGCCACCTTCCCCGACTGGGCGCTGATGGGGTGGCTGTTGCGGTCGGAGGGTGCGCCGTGGGTCGCCCAGCGGGTGTGCCCGATGCCCACGGTTCCCTGAAGCAAGCGCCCCTGGGCAGTCTTCTCGCAAAGCACCTGGAGCCTGCCCTTGGCCTTGCAGATCTGCAAGGCGCTGCCGCTGTGTACACAAATACCGGCGGAGTCATAACCCCGGTATTCCAGCTTTGCTAAGCCGTCTAGAAGAATCGGAGCGACCTGGGAATGCCCCGAATAACCAACAATTCCGCACATGAAAAAATCCTCCGGATAAAAGTTCGGGGGCTCTGACCTCAGAGCTTCCCCCGTCTTGTCCTGCCTATTATACACGCTTTATGTATCAATTTCAACTAAAATTTTTTCATTTTCGCTTAATTTAGGAAATTGAGCTGTTTTTTGTGCAAAATGCCCAAGTCTGACAGGGCCTCCTGGGAGATCAGCTCCGCCCCCATATCCCCAAGCTGCCGGGAAGCCGGGCTGCCGTCGTCGAAGCAAAACACCGGGCTCCAGTCGTTTTTGAGGTTTTTCACCGTCCCGTCCCAAGTGCCGCCATGCTCCAGGCCGCACTGGGCAACCACGGTGATCTGCCCCAGCGCGTGGATCAGCCGGTTGCGGCGCAGGGCCCGCTGCACGGAAAACTCCTCATCAAAGCCGCCCTCGCTGAGGTACAGCAGCTTGGCGCCGCCGGTTTTGCCCACCAGACTGTCGGCAACCACACAGATCACGCTGCCGCCATGCTCCAGGCAGGCGGTTTGTGCCAGGCGGTCAGCGCCCCTGGCATTGCCCGACACCAGCACATAGCCCTGCCGGGCCGCCTGGAGGCCCACCTCCCAGGCAAAGCTGCGGTTGGGCGATGCAATGTCCCGGCTGCCCACCAGGGCGATTTTGGGCCTGGCCAGCAGCTCCGGCGAGCCGCTGGCCCACAGGCTGCAAGGCAAATCGCCCCCCAGCCTGCGCTTCAGCTCCGCCGGGTAGCCTGCACTGAGGGGAGTCAGCGCCTGACACCCCAGCTTATGCGCTCTTTGTAAATATTGTTCCAGAAGCCGCTCCTGCTCCAGCAAATTCAGAATTTGCTCCGCCTCCGGCTGCCCGTAGCCCAGGGCGATCAGATCCCCCGCCGTCATCTGCCGCAGGGGATCGTCTGCGCTGCCGCCGGCCGCCCGGCCCCGGAGCAGGCGAAGCTGGGCCGGTGTCAGCGGCTTGCGCTCCGGGTCGCCCAGGGGGCAGGTCAGCAGCAAAAACCCGCGCTCCGCCCCTCTCAACGCAGCCGCCTCCTGGGTTTCTTCGGCGCCTGCACGATCTCCTCCGTGAGCCTGCCGTCGGCGCTCAGCACCATAGGCCGGATGGTATAGCCGGAAAACTTGGCGATTTCGTCCAGCTTCGCCTTTTCCGGGAAATTTCCTACAATAGAATAGGCCACGCCCTTTTTCCTGGCGCGCCCGGTACGGCCGATGCGGTGGATATAATATTCGTTTTCCTCTGGCACATCGTAGTTGATGACGCATTCCACATCGTCCACATCGATCCCCCTGGAGGCCACATCGGTGGCGATCAGCACCGGCAGCTTGCCGCTGCGGTAGCGCTGCATGGTCTTTTCCCGCAGCGCCTGGCGGATATCTCCGTGGATACACTCGCAGTCCAGACCGGCCCGCTGAAATTCATCGCAGAGCCGCTGGCACATATGCTTGGTGTTGCAGAAGATCAGCACCCGCTCGAAGCCCTGGGTACGGATCAGCCGCAGGGTGGTTTCCGCCTTTTCCAAAGGTGTCACCGTCAGGCTGAACTGGTCGATATCCGGCCGGTCATTCCGCTTCGGCTCCACCGTGATCTCCACCTCGTCCCG
>CAYLHM010000112.1:0-4091 GCA_964383485.1 uncultured Oscillospiraceae bacterium | reverse complement strand
AAGTCAAAGAGCAGCCGGGAACTCCGGCTGCTCTGTATAAAATGAATTGAAACGAATTATACTGCCTCGATATCTCGAATGTTGACCTCGTTGCCGGTGACTAAGTAGGTATGGCCGCTGCCGCAGTAGGGGCATTTTTTGGCATAGGCGGTGGTTTTATAGGTCTGCCTGCAATCCTGGCAATAGGAAATGCCCTCCAAAATCACCAGCTCCAGCTGGGCATCCTGCAAGTATTGTGTCTTTTTCTTTGCCCACTCGAAGCAGTCGGTAAACAGCTCCGGCACAACGGAGGAAACCTCGCCCACCTCCATATTCAGCTTCAGCACCCGGCTGACCTGGTTTTCCCGGGCCACCTGCTCCACCTGGCGGATCACCTGCATGACAATTCCCAGCTCGTGCATGGCGTTCCTCAGCCCTGGGCCGCTTTCTTTGCCTTTTTATAGGCACGGCGCTTCCGGGCCATCTCTCTGGCCTCGGGGCTGCCGCTGTATGCCGCGATCTTCACGGCACGCTTCAGCACATAGGGCAGCATACCCAGGATCTTGTCCTCGCCCCGGCGCATCGTGGTGCAATCCGGGTGATCCCGCACCAGGTGAATGGCATCAAACGAACACCTTGTGGTGCAAATGCCGCAGCCGATGCACTTGTTGGGATCCACATAGGAGGCGCCGCAGGACAGGCAGCGGGCGGTTTCGATCCTGATCTGCTCCTCGGTCAGGGTGCCGTGGGCATCGGCAAAGGAATTTTTATAGTTGATGCCCGGCTTTCTGGCCGCCTCCTGCCGGCCGGCACGGTCGTAGGAGGGATATTGCAGATCGTCCTTGTTCAGCGGAATGTACTGCCGGCGGTCTCTGCCGATGGTCAGGGATGCACCGGCATGGACATGGCGATGGAGACTCTCTGCCGCCTCGTGGCCGGCCGCAATGGCATCGATGACAAATCTCGGCCCGGTGTACACATCGCCGCCCACGAAGATATCCTCGTCTGCGGTCTGATAGGTCAGCCGATCCGCCACGGGGTAGTTGCCGTGCCAATATTCCACCTTGGTACCTTGCAGCAAATCGCCCCACTCGATGCTCTGGCCGATGGCGAACACAATTCTGTCCGCCACCACCTCGGTGGTGACATTCTCGTCATACACCGGCGCAAAGCGCTTGGTCTCCGGGTCGATGGTGCGCAGGCACTTCTTAAAGACGATGCCGCAGACCTCGCCCCGGTCGTTGAGCTTTACTTCCTTGGGGCCCCAGCAGGGATGGATGCTGGTGCCCTCCTCCTCGGCCTCCCGGATCTCCTCGGCGCTGGCGGGCATGGTCTGCCGATCCTCCAGGCAGAACAGGCTCACCGACCGGGCGCCCAGGCGGTGGGCATTGCCGGCGCAGTCCATGGCCACATTGCCGCCGCCGACCACGACCACATTGCCCTCAAAGCGCTCCCGCTTTTCAAAGGCATCCCGCAGATAGCTGACGGCGATGTCCGTACCCGGCGCACAGTCACCGGGCACACCGGGCCGCTTGCCGCCCTGGCAGCCGATGGCGATGTAGAATGCCTTGTAGCCCTGCTCCTTCAGCTGGGCAATGGTGATGTCCTTGCCCACCTCGATGCCGCAGCGGATCTCAGCACCCAGCTGACGGATCACATCGATTTCGGCATCAATGACCTCCTTTTCCAGCTTGTAGCTGGGGATCCCGTAGGTCATCATGCCGCCGGGGCGGGCATTTTTCTCGAACACCGTGGGGTGATAGCCCATGGCTGCCAGATAATAGGCGGCGCTCAGGCCGGCGGGGCCTGCGCCGATGATGGCGATCTTCTCATCATATTCCCCATGGACAGTGGGCATGACCTTTTCAGGGATATAGCGCTGATCCTCTTTCAGCTCCAAATCCGCAACGAACTTTTTAACGGCATCGATGGACACCGGCTGGTCGATCTGACCCCGGGTGCAGGCATCCTCGCAGCGCTTATTGCACACCCGGCCGCACACCGCCGGGAACGGATTTTCCGTCTTGATCATGGCCAGGGACTCCCGGTACTTGCCGTCCCTTGCCAGCTTCAGGTACGCCTGCACCGGCACATGGGCAGGGCAGGCCGCCTTGCAGGGGGCGCTGCCCGATTCATAGGTGTTGCGCATTCTGGCGGTATCCCGGTATTCCTCGTCCCAGGCATATTCGCCCCAGTGGAGCTTATCCGGCAGAGGGGCGTGGGGATAGGTCACGGCGCTGCCGTCCTTTTTGCACAGCTTCTGTCCCAGCTTCACCGCACCGGCCGGGCAGCTCTCCACACACTTGCCGCAGGCCACGCAGTTCTCCTTGGTGACCTTGGCCGTGTAAGCGCTGCGGGACAGGTTGGGCGTGTTGAACAGCATGGAGGTGCGCAGGGCGTTGCAGATCTTCACATCGCAGTTGCAGATGTCGAAAATTTTGTTTTCGCCGTCGATATTGGTGATCTGGTGGACAAAGCCGTTTTTCTCGGCCAGCTCCAGGATTTCCAGCGCCCGCTCCTTGGTGATATAGTGGGCACGGCCGGTTTCCACGGTGTAATCCGCCATGTCGCCCAGCTGAATGCACCAGTCGTCCACATCGTCGGCACAGCCGTCGCCGGTGACGGTTCTGGCGGCCCGGCAGGAGCAGATGCCGGCGGAAATATGGCCCTCGTACTTTTTCAGCCAGTAGGAGATATGCTCCAGATCCACGGACTGATTTTCCGAATCAATGGCCTGCTCCACGGGGATCACATGCATACCGATGCCGTCGCCTCCCGGTGGAACCATCTGGGTAATGCCGGCCAGGGGGATAAAGGTCATTCGTTCAAAGAAAGAGGCCACCGCCGGGTTCCTCTGAATGCGGTCTACCGAGGAATTGAACAGCTCCGCCGAGCCGGGTACAAAGAACGGCAGGCGGTAGCGCTTGATCCGGGGCTTGTCCTTCAATTCGCCATCGTGATCGTAGTTGTCGCCGTAGTCATATTCCAGAATGCCGATCTGGGACATCTCCTCCAGCAGCTCCCGCAGTCTGGACGGCTCCACCTCCGGGTTCATCTGAATGAGCTGCTCAAAGGTATAGTGCTTGCGCAGGGTCATTTTGTTGCCGATATCGCACATTTCCGGGGTCAGCATCTCCCGCAGGCCCCAGTATTCCGGGTCGTTGGAGGTGACGCCGGTGATCTTGTGGGCCACCACATCGGTGATCTTCCGGCCCAGCTTGAGGTACCGTTTGTCGGGATTGGCCTCTCCCTGGTATTTGCTGATTACTTTGTCGCTCTGTTTTGGCATGAATGCCCCTCCTTTATTTGATCTGCCAGCCTTGCAAAATAGTCCGCTGCCAGCTGGATATTTTCGCCGGTTTTTGCGGAAATGGGAATGACTTCGGCGTGGGGATTGCGCAGGCGGATATGCTCCCGGCAGCGCTGGAGACTGAAATCGAAATAGGGTGCCGCATCGATTTTGTTGATCAGCACCAGGCTGCATTTTTCATAGATCAGCGGGTATTTCAGGGGCTTGTCGTCCCCCTCCGGCACGGACAGAATGGTCATGTCCAGCAGCGCCCCGGTGTCGTACTCCGCCGGGCACACCAGATTGCCCACATTTTCCAGGAAAACCAGATCCAGGCCCTCCAGCCCCAGCTCCCGGAGGCCCTGCTCGGTCATATCCGCATCCAGGTGGCACATACCACCGGTGTGGAGCTGGACGGAGCGGCAGCCGGTCTTTTCGGCCACCTGCACCGCATCCACATCGGAGTCGATATCCGCCTCCATCACGCCGACACCGTAGCGCTGCTTCAAAATATTGATGAGCGCAATCAGCGTGGAGGTTTTGCCCGCCCCGGGGGAGGACATCACATTCACCAGCAGCACGCCCTGCTCCCCCAGGCGCCGGCGCAGCCGCTCCGCCCGGCGGTCGTTGTCCTCGAACACGCTTTTGGCCAGCGGGATAATGCGGACTTTTTCCACAGCTTCCATCTCCCCTGCCGCTCGGCAAGCACTGCCGGGCGGTATCCTCTCAATTTTATGCAAAAAATCTTCTGATGAGGTCCCGGCTGTACTCCACGGTCTCCTCCATGTCGCCGAAGGACATCACCTCGCCGGCGTAGAAGGTG
>CAYLHM010000111.1:0-4126 GCA_964383485.1 uncultured Oscillospiraceae bacterium | reverse complement strand
CCAGAAGTCGTAGTTGCCCACATACATTTTGATCTTGCCGTAGTCGATGTCCACGGTGTGGGTACACACGGTGTTCAGGAAGTGGCGGTCGTGGGAAACGGCGATGACCATGCCGGGGAAGTCCAGCAGGAAATCCTCCAGCCAGTTGATGGAGTCGATGTCCAGGTTGTTGGTCGGCTCGTCCAGCATGATGATGTCGGGATTGCCGAACAGCGCCTGGGCCAGCAGCACCTTCACCTTCAGCCGGGGGTCGGTGTCGGCCATGAGGTCGCAGTGGTTTTCCGTGGGTACGCCCAGGCCCTGCAAAATCCGGGATGCATCGGACTCGGCCTCCCAGCCTCCCAGCTCGGCAAACTCCGCCTCCAGGTCGGCTGCCCGGATGCCGTCCTCATCGGAAAAATCGGGCTTTTCATAGATGGCATCCTTTTCCTTCATCACATCGTACAGATGCTGGTTGCCCATAATAACGGTGTCCGTCACGCTGTATTCGTCGTAGGCGTTCTGGTTCTGCTTCAGCACCGACACCCGCTGCCCCGGTGCGATGGTCACGGAGCCGGTGGTGGAGTCCAGTTCCCCGGTGAGAATGCGCAGAAGGGTGGATTTTCCGGCGCCGTTGGCACCGATGATACCGTAGCAGTTTCCCGGCAGAAATTGCAGATCCACCTTCTGGAACAGCCACTGCCCGCCGAACTGCATTCCTAAATTGCTGACTGTAATCATGATATCTCCTTCATAAACACACAAATTTCTAGTATATATCATACCACAAAAATTGGAAAATGCAACTGCCGCCCGGGGGCATTTTTGAACAATCCAAGAATTTTTCGGGAAACCCCTTGCTTTTTCCGCCCAGGGTGGTATAATATTGGCACTCAAAAGGCGAGAGTGCCAAAAAGAAAGGAACGATTTCAAATTATGGAAAAAATGCAATTCAAGGCGGAATCTCAGCGCCTGCTGGATCTGATGATCAATTCCATCTATACACACCGGGAGATCTTCCTGCGGGAGATCATCTCCAACGCCTCCGACGCCATCGACAAGCTGGCCTACACCGCCCTCACCGACGACCAGGTGGGCCTGAACCGGGAGGATTTTGCCATCACCATCACCCGTGACGAGGCCGGGCGCACCCTGACCGTCTCCGATAACGGCATCGGCATGAGCCGGGAGGAGCTGGAGGAGAACCTGGGCACCATCTGCAAATCCGGCTCCCTGAACTTCAAGCAGGACATGGAGGATCAAGAGGATATCGACATCATCGGCCAGTTCGGCGTGGGCTTCTACTCCGCCTTTATGGTGGCCGACAAGGTCACGGTCATTTCCAGAAAGTACGGCGAGGAAGGGGCCTGGCGCTGGGAGTCCGGCGGTGCCGACGGCTATACCCTGGAGCCGGATCAGCGCAGCGGGGCCGGTACCGATGTGATCATGCACCTGAAGGCCGATACCGAGGAGGAAAAGACCTCTGAATTTTTGGAGGAGTACCGCATTCGGGAGCTGGTGCGCCGCTATTCCGACTATATCCGCTACCCCATTCGCATGGAGGTCAGCAAATCCCGCCGGAAGGAAGGCTCCAGCGACGAAAACCCGGAGTACGAGGACTACACCGAGGTGGAGACCCTGAACTCCATGGTGCCCATCTGGCAGCGGAACAAGAAGGATGTCACCCAGGAGGAATACGATGCGTTCTACCGGGAAAAATTCTTCGACTACAACAAGCCCCTGCGCACCATCCACACCAGCGCCGAGGGTGCCGTGTCCTTTAAGGCGCTGCTGTATATCCCCGGCAAGGCGCCCTTCGATTTCTACACCAAGGATTTCAAGCGGGGCCTGCAGCTTTACAGCAGCGGCGTGATGATCATGGAAAACTGTGAGGATCTCCTGCCGGAGCATTTCCGCTTCGTCCGGGGTGTCGTGGACAGCCAGGATCTGAGCCTGAATATCAGCCGGGAAATGCTCCAGCACAACCGCCAGCTGACCATCATCGCCCGGAATATCGAGAAGAAGATCAAATCCGAGCTGACCTCCATGCTGGAAAATGACCGGGAAACCTACGAGAAATTCTACGAGGTCTTTGGCCGCCAGCTCAAGTACGGCACGGTGGGGGACTACGGCGCACACAAGGAGGCCACGCAGGATCTGCTGCTGTTCTGGAGCAAGCTGCAGGACAAGCAGATCACCTTGAAGGAGTATGTGGCCGCCATGCCCGAGGGCCAGGAGAAGATCTACTATGCCCCCGGCGAAAACAAGGAGCATTTGGGCCGTCTGCCCCAGGTGCAGGCCCTGAAGAACAAGGGTTATGATGTGCTGCTGTTTACCGACGAGGTGGACGAGTTCATTCCCCAGACCCTGATGACCTACGGCGAGAAGCAGTTCTGCAATGTGTCCACCGAGGATCTTCAGCTGCAAACCGAGGAGGAGAAGAAGGATCTGGAAAGCAAGTCCGAGGAGCTGAAGGGCCTGCTGAGCTTCGTGAAGGACACGCTGGGGGACAGCGTGAAGGAGGTGCGCCTGTCGGCCAACCTGGGGGATCTGCCGGTGTGCGTGACCCCGGACGGCGGCATGAGCTTTGAAATGGAGAAGTATATGCACCGGGTGAACCCGGAGATGGCCTACTCCGCCGGGCGGATTTTGGAGCTGAACCCGGAGCATGAGATGGTGAAGAAAATGCTGGATCAGGTCACGGCCGACCCCGACCGGGCCAAGGACTATGCCAACCTGCTGTACAGCCAGGCGCTGCTCATGGCCCAGCTCCCCCTGGACGACCCCATGGCCTATACCGCACTTGTCTGCCGGCTGATGAACTGAAATATTCCCCCCAAAGCGCCCTCCCCACCCCGGGAGGGCGCTTTTGTACACCATGCGATGGGCGCGCGCATCATGAGCGGTACAAAAATCCCCCCATGCGGAAAATATTTCCTTGACAAGCCCCGGAGCATATGCTACAATAAACACACCTAATGAGGGAGTAGCGAGGGCAGCTTCGGCTGCGTAGTGCGTCAACATACCCGGCTTTTGGGGGTTCCGAAGCCTGGCGTGCTTTTACTTGCAAGACTCATGTGTATCCGTTTGGCTATACATGGTCTGCCCTCCGGCGATCCGTGCATGGCCTGTGCCATGGCGGATTTTTTATTTCCGCCCGATTATGTAAAGGAGGACATTTATGAGTATCTATCTGCACATTCTGCTGTTCGCCGTGGGCCTGGTGCTGCTGATCAAGGGCGGTGACTGGTTCGTGGACGGCGCTACGGGCATCGCCCACCGCTTCCATGTGCCGGAAATCATCATCGGCGCCACCGTGGTTTCCATCGGAACCACCCTGCCGGAGGTCATGGTCTCCGCCACCGGTGCGCTCCAGGGCCAGGGCGCCATGGCCTATGGCAACGCCATAGGCTCCATCATCTGCAACACCGCCCTCATCGCCGCCCTCACCATCGCCATTCGCCCCAGCCCTGTGGATACAAAGGCGCTGAAAATGCCGGTGCTCTTCTTCTTCGTGTCCGCAGCGATCTACGCCGTGGCCGCCTATATGCTGGGGGAATTTCCCCGCTGGCTGGGCCTTGTGATGCTGGGCATTTTCCTGGTGTATATGACCATCACGGTACGCCAGGGCTTCAAAAATCCCGCCCCCGCCGCCCACGCAGAGGAGCCGGAGGAACCGCCCGCCAAGGAGCGGGCACTGTGGATGGAGCTGCTGCTTCTGGTCGTGGGAGCGGCGCTCATCGCCGGGGGCGCCAATCTGCTGGTGGAGCATGGCACGGCCATTGCCCAGGCCATGGGTGTGCCGGAGTCCGTGATCGCCCTGACCTTTGTGGCCCTGGGCACCAGCCTGCCGGAGCTGGTCACGGCCATCACCTCCCTGGCGAAAGGTCACGGGGCGCTGTCCCTGGGCAATATCATCGGGGCCAATATTTTCAATCTGGTGCTGGTATCCGGCGTGTCTGTGACCCTGTCCCCCTTTGCGGTGCCGGAGGGCAAGGAGCTGTTTGGCATCAATGCGTCCCTGGTGCTGGACATTCCCCTGATGATCGCCGTCATGGCGCTGCTGACCCTGCCTGCTCTGCTGCACAAGAAGCTCAGCCGCTGGCAGGGGGTGCTGCTGCTGATCATCTACGCCGCCTTCTGCACC
>CAYLHM010000110.1:0-4126 GCA_964383485.1 uncultured Oscillospiraceae bacterium | reverse complement strand
GTCAGGCGCTTCGGCCAGGGCATTTGCCGCAGAAGCTCGGCGCATTGGGCGAAGTATTCGTCAAACCGGGCAAGCTCCTGGGGCTCGATTTCGTGCTGGCTGAACATGGCCTTTTCCGCAAGCTGCTTCAGGGCCTGGGGCGGGTGATGGCCGGCGACATGGCGGCCCCACAGCCGGGCGATGCGCCAGCGGTACAGCGCCTGCTGCCTGGAATTGCCCTGCTTCAGCTTTCTGCGCCGGTGCGCCAGGCGCAGGGCGTACTGCCCCCAAACGGCTCCCATCCCCAGCGCCACAGCCAGCACAGCCCACAGCAGGGGCCGGAAATCAGCGGGCGCTGTCATCTCGCCAGGCTCCTGGGTGCCGGACTCCTCCGGGGGGAGCGTGGGCGCTTCCGTTGCGCCGGCGGGCCGGGTTTCTCCGCTGCTCTCCGGAGGCCGGCTTTCCTGGGTGGTCGCGGGAGGCTGGGTCTGCTGGGTGGTTTCCGGGGGCTGCGTGGGCTGGGTGGTCTCCGTGGGCTGTGGCTCGCTGTCACTGGGGGTGACCTCCAGAACCTGCCAGCCTGCGGCGGAGGTGTAATACTCCACCCAGGCGTGGGACTGATAGGCGTAGACGGCCGTGGAAGTGTTGGCCTCCGTTTCCACCATATAGCCGGTTACATAGCGGCTGGGAATGCCGGCGGCCCGAAGCAGCACCACGGCGGCGCTGGCGAAGTGGGTACAGTAGCCCGTGTCGGAGTCCTCCAGGAACCACAGGGCGAAATCCTCCTCGTCCTGGGGCAGCTTCGGGGTCTGCAAATCGTAGCGGGCGCTGCTGCGCACATAGTCGGCGATCTGCTCCACGGCCTGCTCTGCCAGGCTGCCGGTCAGAGGGGCCACGCTTGCCTGACCGTCGGAGGAAGCGCTCAGAAAACCGCTGCGGGGAATGCTCTGGTCATTCAGGAGGGCGGCGGCCCGGCTCAGGGTACTCTGGGGCAGGGTCAGGCACAGCTGCTCCAGCTGATCGGACAAATCGGCGCCTCCGCTGGGGGTCAGAACGGAATACTCATATTGAAAAAGCCGGCCGGTATTTTCCAAACTCCCGCTATCGGAGCTTTGCCTATCCACATAGTAGGGGGTGTAGAGCAGATCCAGGCTGCGGCGCATCGAAACGGACAGGGTGCTGCCGCTGGACTCCAGGGTCTGGGGCCAGCCGCTTTCTGCGCAATTTTGAACATACCAGTGCAGGCCGTCGTATTCCACATAGGCCTGGCCCCGGAGGTACAGGCGGCCATCTGCTGAGCTGACCACCCGCATGACCTCGATCATACTTTTGGTCTGGGGGCCTACGCTGCTCAGGGACAGCTTCTCCAGCTCTGTATTTGAGGTGCCGGGGCTGCTCATCGTAAACAGGGGCAGGCCGGAGGCCCAATCCAGAAATTCGGCGCCCAGCTGATCCGGCGGGAGAACATAGCCGTTTCTGGGGACGGCGGCGAACAGCACCGCAGCAGCCAGAAAGACCGGCAGCAGCAGCCCCATGATGAGGCGGTTGCCCTCGGCCCCGCTTCGGCGGCGCACAGCAGCGGCAAGCAGCAGCACGGCCAGGCCCCCAATGAGCAAAATCAAGCACCACACCGACGGCACGGTATCCGTCAGCACCAGGCAGACCGCCAGGGGCAGCAGGGCGGCAGCCACCCCGGGCCACACGGCTCCGCGCCTGCGCAGGCAGCCCGTCACGGCCAGCGCCACCATGCCCGCCACGGCGCACAGGCTGGGTGTCAGGGAAATGGAACTGGGGTCGGCGGTGCCAAACTGGATCACCGGCCAGCCGTAGCCCTTGCTGTACAGGCTGGAAATGTGATACACCAGGGCGCTGGCCCAGCCGGTCAGATAGCCCTTGGGCCAGAACAGCCCCAGCGCCAGCAGGATGCTGCCGCAGGCGCAGAGCAGCACACCGTGGGGGACATAATAGCCCAAAACGGCGGAAATCAGAGAAAATGCGGCGCAAAAGGCCAGCAGATGCGGCAGGCTGACGGTGTGCATCCCCATGCCCGTGACCATGCAGCTCACAGCGCCGAAGCTGAGAAGCGCCGCCAGCAGGGCGGTGATCAGGCAGGAATTTCTGCGCTCATACTTCATGGGCCGCACCTCCGACGGTGTATTGCCAGGCGGCCGGCTCGTCCAGCAGGTGGCCGCTGGTGCATACCGGCGTGGCCAGCAGCCGATCCAGGGCTTTCTGAAGCTGCTGACGGTCCTCGATGTTCAGGCGCAGAATGCCCTCGCCGGTGAGCACCCGGATCTGGTGGGGCAGCTCCCGGTCCAATAGCTGGGCGCTCAGCCACAGCAGAATGCCCAGCTTCCGGTTCAGCTCCCGGGCATCGCCCCGCAGCTCCAGATCCAGCCGCACCAGCCGGTTGGCGGGGATCATGGGCTCCCGGATCATGAGCTTGCCGGTTTTGGCGGTGAGCTTCCAATGCACCTGGTTGAGATTGTCCCCGGGGCGGTAGAGCCGCAGCTCGTGATTTTCGGAAAAGCCGCCGCCGGCCTTGGGGCGCCAGCTGGTGGCGATATACTGGTCCAGCTGGGGCAGCTCCGGCAGGGGCAGCGGCTCCGGGCGGACGGTCACTTCCGCTGTGGCAGCGGGAATGCCCAGCCAGAACAGGCCCAGGTAGTCGTAGACCCGGCCCTTTTCCGTGCGGAAGCTGCATTTCCCGCAGCAGGCGGTGGGCATGGGCTGATCGGGCTCCAGCGAAGCCCTTTCCCCTGTGAGCAGATTGCACACCCCCAGGCGGAAGCGGTAGGGCGGAGGAACCAGGGCGCTGGTCACGGAAAAGGACATCTCCTGGGTACTGCCCACCGCCAGGTAAGCCGGGAGTTCGCTGTGGAGCCGCAGGGTGATCATCCCCGGCAGGCTCAGGAGCAGGGCCAGCACCGGCAGACACAGCACCGCCAGCAGCAGGACCCAGGCCAGCCATTGGCGGTAGGCGATATAGAATACCATGCAGCCCGCCAGGGATGCCGCATATACCAGCCAGCGGCGGAGCATCAGCGCACCTTCGGTGCCGACACCGCAGACAGAATTTCAGCCAGCAGCTCCTCCGCCGAGGAGCCGGCGGCCTGGGCCTTGGGACTGAGCAGCAGCCGGTGGGCCAGGGTTTTTACAAAAACCTCCTGCACATCTCTGGGGGTGGCGTAGTCCCGGCCCCGCAGACGGGCCACGGCCTTGGCCATGGCGGTGACGGACAGGGTGGCTCTGGGACTTCCGCCCCGGGAAATGCCGGGATGGTGCCGGGTGGCATCCATCAGGGCTACGATGTAGTGAATGACCGCTTCGGAAACATAGGTATCCGCCACGGCATCCTGCAAGGCGATCAGCTCCTCCCGGCTCATCACGGGGGAGAGGTGTTCCATGGGATTTTGCCCGCTCTGCCGGTTCAGCACCATGGCCACCTCGTCTGCCGGGCCGGGATAGCCCAGGCTCAGGCGCATGGTGAAGCGGTCCATCTGGCTGTCGGGCAGGAGCTGAGTGCCGGCGGCGCCGGTGGGGTTCTGGGTGGCGATGACCACAAAGGGCTGGGGCAGGCGGTGGGAAACGCCGTCCACCGTGACCTGGCCCTCCTCCATGGCCTCCAGCAAAGCGGACTGGGTGCGGGAGGTGGCCCGGTTCAGCTCATCGGCCAGAAACAGGTTGCACAGCACGGCGCCGGGATGATAGCGCAGCTGCCCCGTGACCTGGTCGGGAATGCTGTAGCCGGTGACATCGGAGGGCAGCACATCGGGGGTAAACTGCACCCGATTATAGCTCAGGCCCAGGGTGCGGGAGAAAGCCACGGCCATGGTGGTCTTGCCCACGCCGGGGATATCCTCCAGCAGAATATGCCCCCGGGCCAAAATCACGGCCATGCACCACAGCAGGGTCTGATCCTTGCCCACGATCACCCTGCGCACATGGCCAAGGGCCTTCTGCACCAATTCCGTCCGATCTTCCTGCGCCATAACAGCCACCGTCTTCCTTACTATTTCCATCATTATATCCGAAATTGCCCCGCAAATCAAGGACAAAATGCCCCGGCGGGGAATTTTATAAGAATGTGAAAACTTTGTCAAAAATCACTTGTAACTTTGGGCGAAAAAGCGTATAATGAAAGAAA
>CAYLHM010000109.1:0-4180 GCA_964383485.1 uncultured Oscillospiraceae bacterium | reverse complement strand
ATTCCCATGGTACTGATGATCGGCTTGACCGTCTGCGCTTTCTTCCTGAGCCGGCTCAATAAAAAGATGCCCGAAATTGAGGCAGAATTGAGCAAGCGGAAAGAACTGAACGCAAAATAGAAATCCCTCGCTGCCGCTCTTGCCGCTTTTCTCAGCGCTTCCTTAATTTTTTGAAAGCTACAGTTCAAGGCTTATAAAAATACGGCAGTTCCCACATTGCGGAACTGCCGTCATTCTATTACTGGTTACAAAGCTCCTGCGCCCGGGCTGTGTCGCTGCTTTATTGCATCAGCTCGTCTGTCAAGCGCAAAATTTCCGGGGCGATCCGCTCCCGCTCCTTTTTCGTGATGTGCATATAGACGGGATAGGCCAAGGCCACTCCGGCGATACCGGCCAAACCGATGATGATGCCGGGGACAAACCAAACACCGCCCCAAACCAGACAGCAGCACATACCGAGCCCCATCACCAGGCAGCTGAAAACGCCCACGATCAGGGAGATGACCATGCCCTTTTTCCCCACACTGGCATCCAGGCGGCGCAGCTGCTCCATTTTATCCTCTTGCTTGGGAAGATACTTCCGTCGAATCCTCTCTACCTCGCTGCGCTCCTGGGCGGAATAGGTGTAACGGAAGGTGTTTTCCTGATTTTCCTTATCCATGAATGCTCTCCTTCATCTCATTTGTGGAACGAATGATCATAAAAATCGCCAGGCCCAGCACAAACAGGCAGACCGCAGCGCCGGTAGCCCCGGTCATATAAGTGCGGAATTGGAAATCACCGTCCCCGCCGAAGGCGGTGATCATGCCGGCTTCCAGGGTCAGCATGGACACCGATGCGGTGGCAAGACTGATGGCTTTGGAGGCGGACAG
Organism: uncultured Oscillospiraceae bacterium; assembly: GCA_964383485.1. Lineage (GTDB taxonomy): Bacteria > Bacillota > Clostridia > Oscillospirales > Oscillospiraceae > Faecousia. The sequence goes on along the minus strand of CAYLHM010000109.1, from coordinate 3,308 downwards.
CACCGGGCTTTGGTATTTGCGGTATTTCACGGTATTGACGATCGCCAGGGTCAGGGCGGTAAAGGTGTAGGCCGCCATGGCGATGGTGGTGATCTTGCGGTGCCGGAAGCTGCGGCCCTGCCACACGATATACCCCACGATCACGCTCAGCGCCAAATTCATCAGCAGCATGAGAATGCCGCAGAAGCGGTACAGCAGCAGTTCCCGGAACCGGTTCTCCCCCGGTGCGGATCGGGCTGTTTCCCTTGCCAGGAAGAAGCGCATCAACGCCAGGAGAAAATAGTAGCAGGCAAGGGCATAAAACCACACGGAGCCGTGGTAAATTCCCAGACAGAGCTGAAGCAGGGCGTAGGCCAGATTGAATACAAGGGAACTGCCCAGGGAGATTTTTGCCCGCAGGCGCACATCTGACCTGTAGCGGCGCAAAAAGGCATTCCTCTGCCGCAGCCGTTTCCACAGCCCAATCACTGCGGGGATCCGCAGGCACAGGATCGCCAGAGCATAGGAAGAAAGCCCATAGGCGCCATATTTCAGAACCGGGCTGACATCCGCCGCCGCAAAAACATAGGTCAGCATTGCCGCCGCTATGATTACCAGCAGGATCAGCAGAACTACCGGCGGATACAAAAGCTTCCGGAAGATCTTCTTAGTCTGTTCCATGGATCCCTCTCCGCAGTTTTACGGTAAAGGTGCTGCCCTTTCCGCAGATGCTTTCCACCTTGATTTCTCCCCGAACCATATCCACCACCCGCTTCACCAGGGCCAGGCCCAAACCGTTGCCCTGGGTGGAATGAGATGGATCGCCCTGATAGAATTTTTCAAAAATATGGGCGCCCACCTCCGGCTTCATGCCGCAGCCGGTATCGGACACTTGCACGGTGACGAAGGTTTCGTCAGCCGTCATCTCCACGGAAACAGTGCCGCCGCTGCCTGTGAACTTAAAAGCGTTGGAAAGCAGATTGTTCCAAACCAGCCCCAGCAGCTCCGCATCGCTTTGAATGCGGATCCCATCGGGGATATGGGCCTGAATCTCAATGCCCTTGCGTTCCCAGATATGCTCATATTGCAGCAGATTTTCTACGAGCTGCTCGCTCAGGTCATATTCCTCCGCCGCAGGGACGATCTGCTGGTTTTCCAGCTTGCTCAGCTTCAAAATGTTGGAGATCAGGTTGGACAGCCGGCGGGAAGCGTCCGAAACGCCTTGGGCATATTCCATCCGCTTTTCCTCGCTTAAGTTCGGCGCTTGCAGCATCGTGGCGTAGTTCTGCATCACAGTCAGGGGCGTTTTCAGCTCATGGGACACATTGGCAATGAAATCGGTGCGCAGAGTTTCCGTCCCCGACAGGGCTTCCGCCATCCTGTTCAAGCAGGCAATGATCTCCCCGAAGTTCTGTTCCTCATAGCTGCCATGGGCAGGCGCAAGGCGGGCACTGAAGTCCCCCTGCATCATCTTCTCTGCGGCAGAGGTGATTTTCCGAACGGGGCGTGTCACCAGGAGCTTTCTGCGCACTGCATCAACAGCCGTAAAAAGTGCGCTGAGCAGAAGCACATTGCAAAAGGTCAGCTTTGCCGCTGCCTGGATATTGTCCTGGGTAAAGGTAATACCCATTTCCCCGGCCATGACGGTCATAAACAGCAGCATACAGCAGGTGACCACAAAGGCCGCCAGAATGAAAAAGGCCAGATAATAGTGCAGGGCAAAGAGGAAATTTTTGTATCCCGATGTTTTCATTCCTTCAGCACCGCCTTATAGCCCAAGCCGTGAACCGTTACAATCTCAAAGGAATTGCAGTCGGACAGCTTTGCACGCAGCTTGGTCATGTACACATCCACCGTCCGGGGGCCGGAGGTGGTGTCTGCATCCCAGAACTCGTCCATGAGCTGGGTGCGGGTAAAGGTTTTCTTGGGGTAAGACAGCAGCTTGTAGAGCAGGCTAAATTCCCGATTGGTCAGGGAGATTTCCCTTCCCCGCCAATAGGCGGTATGCTCGTCGGCATCCATCATAAAGCTGCCCACCTCCAATCGCCGGGATGAGGCAATCTTAGCCCGGCGCAGCAGCGCCCCGATGCGCAGGAACAGTTCATCCAGGTCAATGGGCTTTACCATATAATCGTCCACCCCCACACGGTAGCCCCGCTGCTTGGCGGCGAAATCCTCCCGGGCGGTCATAAACAGAATGGGGATATTTTCATTCAGTGTGCGGACCGTCTTTACAAATTCAAAGCCATCGATGCCCGGCATCATGATGTCTGAAATGATCAGGTCGAACACGGTTTCGTACATGGCATCGTAGGCCTCCTCCGCCCCCAGGCAGCCGGTGGCCTGATAGCCATTTTGGTTGAGGAAAGCGCAAACGGAACGGTTCAGCGCCTGATCGTCCTCCACCACCAATATCTGAAACATCGGCAATTCCTCCCGTTGCTTTTGGTTATGATACCACGGAAGTGTTAAAGTTTTGTTAGCATTTGCCCGGATAATGAAAAATTTATCCTGTAATTTGGTCGCTGAGAGCAATAATTTGCCCGGCGTACTTCCTGCGGCGGGAATCCAGAATGCCTTTATGGATCGGATAGCTGGCAATGGCCATCGCCATTCCGATGATGCCTACCACAATGCCGGGCACCATAGGATCGCCAATGCCCAGGGTGCTGCCCAGGTCGGTCATCACCAGGCTCATGCCGGCTCCCATGACAATGGCGCCAATCAGGCCAAAGCACCATGCAAAAACATAAGCGGGCCGCTTCACCTTGGCATCCAGCTGCTTCAGCTCATCCAAGCCGCTGTGTTCCTTTTCTGTGTATTGGGTGCGGATCTTCTGCACCAGAAATTCCTGATCGTTCTTATTCATGAGATATTCCTCCTATAAATGTTGTCAATTCTCTGCGGTTTTCTGTGCTTTGGCTTCACGCTGGCGCCGCTCGGCATACAAGCGGGCTTTGGCGTCCTCCACGGACTCGCCCTCTTTGGTGAGAAAGGCACCCACGAATTTGTCAGAGACTTTGGCAAATCCGGAAACCGCTGCATTCTCGATGGTCTCGTAACCGGCGACCGCACCATGCTCAATGGCCTTGTACCCGGCCACAACGCCATGCGCAATCGCCTTATAACCGGCAACAGCCCCATCGGCCACAGCATTCCCGATTTTCTCCGCCAGCTCCAGCTCGGCCTTTTTCTGCTCCAGTTCTGGGATATACTTTTCCATAAAACAAATCTCCTTTGCTATTTGATATCAGGCGTTTCACCTGATGGCTGTATTCTAGCAGGTATTTGTTTGTGAAATTTTCATGAAATGTTTGTGATATGTTAAT
>CAYLHM010000108.1:0-4190 GCA_964383485.1 uncultured Oscillospiraceae bacterium | reverse complement strand
CCCTTTGGGGGAGGTGCGAAGTAGCGCACACTGGGCGGAGAGGGTACCGCACCTCATATTTTGTACATTGTACCCTCTCAGTCACCAGTCTGCGGACCGGTGCCAGCTCCCCCACAGGGGGCTCTTTTAATTTGCCACCTGCACCATGGCAAAGCGGACGACCTTGTCGCCCAGCCTGAAGCCCTGCTGGAGCACCTGGGTGATGCTGTTTTCCGGCAGGCTCTCGTCGTCTAAGTGCAGCACGGCATTGTGCAGATTGGGATCAAAGGTGTCGCCCTCGGTTCCGAAGATCTCCACGCCCAGGCCGTTCAGGATCTTCACCAGCTCCGTCATGGTCATTTCCACGCCTTTTTTGAAGGCCTCGTCCTGGGTTTCCTGCTTCAAGGCCCTTGCCAGGTTGTCATACACCGGCAGGAGCTTCAAAACGGCATCGGTCTTGCCGTTTGCATAGGCGCCGTCCTTTTCCTTGACGGTGCGCTTGCGGAAATTGTCAAATTCCGCCGCCAGCCGCAGGAAGGAGTCGTGCTCGGCGTTGTATTTTTCCTCCCAGTTGGGGCCGGGCTCCGGGGCCTCCGGGGCTTGCTGGACCGGGGTTTCTTCTATATCCTGCTCGGACTCTGTATTCTGATTATTTTCCGCTTTCTGGTCTTTTTTTGCCACGGTTTATGCCTCCTTATTCTCGGAAGTTCCCTTGCCGAGTTGTTTTTGTTCCGGTTTGGCGAACTGCTTGGACAGGCTCTCGGCAAAGTAGGTCAGCCGGGCCGTGACCTTGGCGTAGTCCATGCGGGTAGGGCCAACCACACCGATCATGCCCTGCAAGCCGTCGCCAATGTCGAATTTGGTCATGACCACGCTGGTGTCTTTCAGCTCCTCGGCCACATTTTCCGGGCCGACCAGGACCTTGGTGCCGTTGGCGTTTTCCATCACCGCAGGCAGACCGGCCAGGGCCTCCTCGTCCAGGGTGGAGAGCATCCGCTGGGCCTTGTCGATGTTCCGATATTCCGGCTGCTGGAGCAGCTTCGCCTGACCGACCACGGCCATATTGGTGCTTTCCTGGCGGCGGAGGGTATCGGTGACGAAATCCACGATCACCGGCACCAGGCTGGCCGCCGCTCCTGCCGAGGCCATGACCCGCTCCACAAGCTGGGCCGTAAAGCCGCCGGCGGGCAGGTCGACCATGCTCACATTCAGCAGGGAGGACAGCATATTCAGGTCCTGGACCTCCGGCCGCAGGGGCAGCTTGATGAGCTTGTTCACCACCTCATCGGTGCTGAGCATCAAAACCAGGATCACGCTGCCGCTTCCTGCCAAAATCAGGTCGAACCGCTTCACCGTCACATCGGCGCTGCGGGAGGCCAGGGAGATGGCGGGGAGCTGGGTGGCCTGAGAGACCAATTTGGCGACCTGCTCCATCATGCGGTCCACCTTTTCCATGCGTTCGGCGATGGCGGCGTTGATGGAGTGGGTTTCGTCCATGCTCAGGCGATAATCCTGCATCAGCTCGTCCACATACAGGCGATATCCGGCAGGAGATGGGATCCGCCCGGCGCTGGTGTGGGGCTGCTCCAGGTAACCCATGGAGGTCAGCTCGGCCATTTCGCTGCGGATGGTGGCGGAGGAATAGCCCATGTCGGGCAGCTCGGCCACCGCCTTGGAGCCGACGGGTTCCGCCGTGCGGATGTACAGGTCTACAACGGATCGCAGAACCTTCTTTTTGCGCTCGCTCAGCTCCATGTGATCCCTCCTTCCGGTTTAGCACTCTTTTTCTTCGAGTGCTAAGCAAACTATACACCAGAGTGCTAAAAAAGTCAATAGGTCTTTTTTGAATTATTTTTTAACATTTTCGGGGAATTATGTATGAGGAGTAAAATTAGCCTCCCCCTCTGGGGGAGGTGCGAAGTAGCGCACACTGGGCGGAGAGGGTAAGGCACCCAAAGTTCTGAACATTGTCCCCTCTCAGTCACGGCTTCGCCGTGCCAGCTCCCCCCATGGGGGAGCCTTTGGGTTCTCTATTCAAAAAAATTTCACGCTTTGGACTAGAAGTTCCGATAGAAGTATGGTATAATGTCCTTGTCCTGAGTTATACCATATGGAGAGAAACAATATGCTAGAACTTTTAGCCCCTGCCGGCTCCATGGATGCCCTCCACGCCGCCGTGCAGAACGGGGCCAATGCCGTGTACCTGGGCTGCAGCAGCTTCAATGCCCGCCAGGGCGCCAAAAACTTCACCTCCCAGATGCTGGCCGAAGCGGTGAAATACTGCCATATCCGGGGCGTTCGTGTCCACCTGACCCTGAACACCCTGGTTTCCGACCGGGAAAAGAAAGAGGTCATCGCCCTGATCCGCCAGGCCGCCGAATGCGGCGTGGATGCTTTCATTGTGCAGGACCTGGGCGTGATCCAGCTCTGCCGCCAGGTCGCCCCCCAAATTCCCCTCCACGGCTCCACCCAGATGAGTGTCCACAACCTCCCCGGCGTGCTGCTCTGCGCCGCATGGGGCATGACCCGGGTGGTGCTGAGCCGGGAGCTGAGCCGAGAGGAAATCGCCTACATCTGCCAAAATTCCCCCATTGAAATAGAAGTATTCGGCCACGGCGCCCTGTGTATGTGCTACTCCGGGCAGTGCTACCTGTCCGCCGCCATCGGGGGCCGCTCCGGCAACCGGGGGCGCTGCGCCCAGCCCTGCCGCCAGAGCTACGGCTATGGCCGCTGGGAGGAAAAATATCCCCTGAGCCTGAAGGACAACTGCCTGATCGACTATTTGCAGGAGCTGCAGGCCATGGGCGTGGCCTCGGTGAAGCTGGAGGGACGGATGAAGCGGCCGGAATATGTGGCCACCGTCACCGCCGCCTACCGCCGCTGTCTGGATCAGGGCTACGCCACCCCCCAGATGAAGCAAATGCTGACCGCGGCCTTTAACCGTCAGGGCTTTACCGACGGCTACTACACCGGCCAGCTTGGCGGGAAGATGTTCGGTATCCGCAGCGACACCCATTTGGATGCCGACTGGCTCCGTGCCGCCCGGCAGAGCTACGAGGCCACGGAAAACGGCCTGGTGGAGGTGCAATTCCATGCCGACATTCTGCAAACCGGCTCCTCCCTCACCGTCACCGACCCCCAGGGCCGCAGCTGCACCGTCACCGGCCCCCGGCCGGAGCCTGCCCGCACCCTGCCCCTGACCCGGGAGGCCCTGGCAGAGCGCCTGCGCAAGACCGGCGGCAGCCCCTACCGGGTGGCGGAGGTCACGGCGGAGATCGACTTTGACCTGAGCCTGTCCGCCGCTGCCATCAACGCCATGCGCCGGGATGCTCTGGATCAGCTCACCGCCCTGCGGGGCCGCCGGGAGCTGCCCAATCCGGGAAACGCAATGCCCGTACATATGTTCAAAGGAAACAGGGACCGCCCCGGCCTGACCGTGCAGGTGAGCAGCCGGGAGCAGATCACCGACCGGCTTTTGAGCCTGCGGCCTGAAGTTTTATATGTTCCGCTGCACATTCTGGTGCAGGACCCGGTGTACTGCCACGAGCTGAACCGCAAGGTGCGCACCTGCGCCGTGCTGCCCCGGATCGTACATGACCGGGAGCTGCCCCAGATCAAGGAGGATCTGCGCCTGGTCAGGCAAATGGGCATCAAGGAAGCCCTGGCGGGCAATCTGGGCCTGCTGCTGCCGGTGCGCCAGGCGGGGCTGGGTGTCCGAGGGGATTTCGGCCTGAATTTATACAATTCCATCGCGGTAAACGCCGCCAGGGATTTGGAGCTGCGCTCCGCCACCCTGAGCTTTGAAATGACCCTGCCCCAAATTCGGGATGTGAGCAAGGGCGTGCCCTGCGAAATTCTGGCCTATGGGCGCCTGCCCCTCATGGTCACGGAAAACTGCCTCATTCAGGGGCGCAGCGGCCGCTGCAGCTGCAATCTCGGCCCCGCCAAGCTGGTGGACAAGACCGGGGCGGAGTTCCCGGTGATCCGGGATGGGGACAAATGCCGCTCGGTGCTGCTCAACGGGAAAAAGCTGAGCTGGCTGGATCGGCAGGACGATCTGGCCCGGCTGGGGCTGTGGGCGGTGCGGCTGTACTTCACCACGGAGAACGCCAAGGAGGTGGACGGCGTGCTGGCCGCCTACCTGGATCCGCCCCCCTTCGACCCCGGCGCCTGCACCAGAGGGCTGTACTTAAGAGGGCTGAGCGATTGAG
>CAYLHM010000107.1:0-4196 GCA_964383485.1 uncultured Oscillospiraceae bacterium | reverse complement strand
CTATTTTTTATAAAAAATTTTTACACTTCAATCGGAAAGAAAACGCAAGAGGGGAGAGGAACCGGTTCCATTCCGCCGGCCGTTCCCCGGAGCAGCCGGTGCGGATGATTTATCACGGGCGGGCGATCAACCGCATTTATTTTCGGTGGCGCCGTATGCGGCCCGGGCCTTTATTCAGATGGACATAAAACAGCACATTTAACAGTATTCCAAAGGTGGTGGCGCAGGGGGCGGCCAGGCCGATATAAGTCAGGCTGGCGTTTGGCTGGCTGCTCATAATATAGGACATGGGCAGCCGCACCAGGAAGGTCTGCGCAAGCCCCTGCAGCATCACGAACAGGGTCTGGCTGTGCCCGTTGTAATAGCCGATGAAGCTGAACAAAATGCAGGTGACAACAGCCTCCGGAGCGAAGCCCAGCAGATACTGTGCCGACTTCGCAATGACCGCACTGTCCGTTGAGAAAATGCTCGAAACCATGTCTCCCCGGAACACGATCAGCAGTGCGATACACACGCCAACGAAGCAGCCCATGCACATTCCGATGCACATCGCCTTCTTTGCCCGCTTTTCCTGACCTGCGCCCACATTCTGGGCGACAAACGCCGCCAAGGATTGCATCAGGGCAGAGGGAACCAGCATGATGAAGTTCACGATTTTGTTGGCGACGCCATATCCGGATGAGGCGTCCAGGCCGAGGTTGTTGATAAATGCGCAGAGCGCCAGGAACGAAAGCTGTGTCAATATTTCCTGAAACGCAATAGGCGCACCCACCTTTGTAAAAGCTACCACCTCGGCATTGAACCGGATACAGCTCCACGACATGGAAAAGGGCGGGTTCTTCCGGTGGATGATCCACACGGAGAGGACAACGCTGACCGCCTGAGCGGCAACCGTGGCGATGGCGGCTCCTGCTGCGTCCAGCTTGAACACGGCGACCAAAAGCAGATCTCCCAGGATGTTGACCACGCAGGCAATCCCCACAAAAATCAGCGGCATCCGGGAATCTCCCAAGCCTCGTGAGACACTGCTGATCACATTGTAGGCGACGATAAAGCAAATGCCGCCGCCGCAGATCTGCACATACTGCACCGTCTGGGACAGCGCCTCTGTCGGCGCCTGCATCATGACGGCCAAGGGCTTGGCAAAAATCAGCAGAATTGGCGCAAGCGCCACACACAGCACCGCAAAAAAGCAGATTGCCCCGCCCACCACATCGGAGAGCTTTTCCGGCTCGCCTTTGCCTAGGTAAAAGCCCATCCGCACGGTCAGGCCGGTGGTCAGGGCTGTGACGGTAAAGACGACCAAATTGACAATGCTGCTTCCGGTGGAAACGCCGGATATTCCGGCGGTCGTGCCGAAGCGCCCCACTACCAGAATGTCCACAGCACCGTACATGGCCTGCAGTACCAAAGCGCCGAACATCGGCACCATAAATTGCAGCAGCTTTTTGGCGATGCTGCCCTGTGTCAGGTCGTTTTTGTTTTCCTGGGTCATCGCAATTCCCCCACATAAAGATTTAGGCCGGCTGCGAAAACCGCAGACAGCATTATCAGAGCTTTCTGCTCTTCATTATAATACCAAATGGCCGCAAGCTCAAGAGGTTGCGGCCGATTTTCTTGATTTTTTGGGCTGTTCTAGGAACAAAAATCGTTGACGGCGGGGGCAGGGGGGTGTACAATATACAATATAAATATGGAAACAAGAGCTTCAGCAGAAAGGAAAAGTCATCATGCGCACCAAAACCATTGACCTCTATCGGCATTTTTCCCGCCCGGCGCCTGAAAACGGTGCGGGGCGGCTCTCCGCCTGGATCACCTCCACACCGTCCTGCATCAGCCCGGGGCGCACCCGCCCGGCGGTGCTGATCATCCCCGGCGGGGGCTATTCCTATGTGTCCCCCAGGGAGGCGGAGCCGGTGGCCCTGCGCTTTGCCGCCATGGGATATGTTCCGTTTGTCCTGGAATATTCCTGCGCACCCCATATTTTCCCCACGGCGCTCCGGGAGGCGGCCATGGCCATGGCCTATATCCGGGAAAACGCCGGCGAAACGGAGGTCAACCCCCACATGGTGGCGGCCATGGGCTTTTCCGCAGGCGCCCATTTGTGCGGCTGCCTGGGTACCATGTTCGACTGCCCGGAGCTTTCAGACCTCGGCTCCGGCGGGCTGTTCCGCCCGGATGCACTGGGCCTGTGCTACCCGGTGGCGGTGTCCTGGGGCCGCACCCACGAGGGCAGCTTTGAGAACATCTCCGGGGGCGACCCCGCGCTGCGCCGCCGCCTGTCCCTGGACACGCTGGTGCGCCCGGATATGCCCCCTGCATACCTGTGGCACACCAGGGACGATCAGGCCGTGCCCTGCCGCAACACCTTGGTTCTGGCCCAGGCCATGGAGGAAGCCGGGGTGGAGCTGTCGCTGCACCTGTACCGTCATGGGGCACACGGTCTTTCCACGGCGGACACGCAGGTGTATTCCGCGGGCGCCGTGCCGGATATCAGCCCCAATATACCCGGCTGGCTGGAGGAAATGGCCCTGTTTTGGGCGGAATGCGGCTTCAAAATCACCGATTGATCCACTGGACCCGGCCTGCCACGGCGGGCTGCTCGTAGAACCGGGCGGTTTCGTCCCGGCGGGTGTCGTTCCACTTGTCGAAGCCCAGGGGGGAGATGTGGGGGCCGTAGGTGCAGTTTTCAAAGCTGCACAGGCCATAGTCCCGCCAGGGCCGTGCCAGATAAATACTGCCCAGATCCACCCCCGGCTCCATGGTCAGGCGGCAGGAACGGAACACAAAGCCCCGCTCCTGCTCCCGGCTGTGGGCCGGGGCGGCTATATAGCCCACATGCCGGGCATCGTTCAGGGAGCGGATCTCGCAGTTTTCAAAGAGGGCGTCGCCGCAGCCGAAAATAAAATCCACGGTGCCCTCGATCAGACAGTCCCGGAAGTGCTGCCGGCAGGGCTTGTCCAGCCGCAGGCAGTCGGGGAGAAAGCCGTCGTAGCGCTGTATTAAATCCGGGGGCAGCGGCCCCAGAAACAGGGTGTCCTGGGTGGAGCTTAAGGTGCAGCGCTCCATGCGAAAGCCGTCGCCGTACACCGTCAGGGCCACCTCCTGGCCCTTGATCTCCGGGTGCAGGGCGCTGTTGATGATGCTGAGATCCGTCACGGTCACCCGGTCGGCGCACACCGCCACCGTCCAGGTGCGGAAGGTGACATATTCCCGCCCCTGCCCGTCCAACTTTTTGGCGTAGTCGTCCCAGATGATCCGGGTCTTTCCGGCCCCGGCGCCCCGAACGGTCAGGCCGGGGGTGGCGATCAGGGCCTTGACACGGTAGTCGCCGGGGGCCAGCTCCAGGGTTTCGCCGGGTGCGGCGCTGTCCAGGGCAGTTTGCAGGTCGTTTTTTGGCGTAATTTTCATAAAAAACACCCTCCGTGGCTATTATTTTGCCGATTTTTCGGGAAAATTCCGCTGAAAATTATAGCAATTATCACCAAAAAAAGGAAGCCGTCAGAACAAACAGTTCTGAATTGTGCATAAAAAAATCGTTTTTGACCATGTACCAAAGGGGCGTGGTAAATTATAATAAAAATAATTAAATCCCCATGTCCAAATTGAACTTTTTGCACAAAGGACGCCGCTATGAACAACCAGTTAAGCTATCAGCAATACCGCACCATCGACCTGACCCTTTTCGCCGTGATGGCTGCGGTTTTTGAATTTATCATCGTCAAGGTGTCCCGCTCCCAGTTCTTTGGCTACCAGTCCATTTCCGTATCCCTGGCCGGGGCGCTGACCACCATCGTGTATATGCGCTGGGGCCTGTGGGGCGGCATCCACTGTGCGCTGCTGGGCGCCCTGTACTGCTTCTATTCCGGCGCAACGGCCAGCCAGTACATCATCTACATATTTGGAAATCTCTGCTCCCTGCCTGCGGCCCTGGTTCTGCAAAAGCTGGGCTATGAGCGGGTGCGCAAGAGCCACTGGGGAATGCTGTTCCCCCTGGCGGTGATCGGGCTGATGCTCTGCGGCCGTGCGGCCGTGGCCATGCTCCTGGGCAACGAGCCGGAGGTGGCCGTCCTGTTCATCACCACCGATGCCCTGTCCATTCTGTTCACCCTGGTGATCGTGTGGATCGCCGGGCGGCTGGACGGAATTTATGAGAACCAGCGGCATTACCTGCTCCGTGTCCACAGCGAGGAAGA
>CAYLHM010000106.1:0-4220 GCA_964383485.1 uncultured Oscillospiraceae bacterium | reverse complement strand
AAGGGAGATCCTCATGATATGATGTAGAAAATATTGAAGAAAGGAGCAAGCGAATATGTCTATTTTCTATTTGATGAATTTGTATGTATGCAAACAAATAAGCGAGCTTGCTCCGCAGGGAATACCGCAGTAGGGATACTGGGGTCATATTGTGCGGCACAGGCTTGGCTTGTGCCGATTTTTATGCCTTGAAATTTTTACGATTTGTGTGATTAGGTGAATTGTTATGAGAGAAATTATTCGATTTTTGAAGCCCTACCGCTCCAGGATCCTGCTGGCGATCCTGGCGGTCATGGTGTCGACCCTGTGCGATCTGCTGCTGCCCACGGTGATGAGCGATATTCTGAATAAGGGCGTTTATGAGCAGAATTTTCCCTATATCCTCTGGTGCTGCGTAAAAATGCTCCTGATCGCCCTGGCGGGCCTGGGAGCGGTGCTGGTGAACCTGCGCTGCTCCAGCCGGGTGGTGAACGGCTTCTGCGCCGATCTGCGGGAGGCCATTTTCTGCAAGGTCAACAGCCTGACCTTTGAGGAATTTGGCAAAATGGGAGCGGCGGCCCTGGTGACCAGAGCCACCCACGATGTGGACACCGTTTCCTGGATCGCATCGGAGCTGTGCGGCTCGGTGGCGACCATTCCGCTGATGTTTTGCGGCGGCGTGATCCTGGCCATGAGCAAGGATGCGGTGCTGTCCCTGATTTTGCTTGCCTGCCTGCCCCTGATTTTTGTGGCGGTAATTGCCGTCGGGCGGCACATTCTGCCCATTTGGGAGAAGTCGGACAAGCTGTTTGACCACCAGGGAAACCTGATGCGCCAGCGCCTGCGGGGCATCCGGGTGATCCGGGCCTTTCAGGCGGAGGGGCAGGTGCATGAGCAGATCGCCCGGGCTACCCGGGATATGGCCGAGGGCGCCATTCGGGCCAATGTGTCCATGGAAATGATCTGGCCCCTGGCCAGCTTCCTGTTTGGACTGGCATCGGTGCTGATCGTGTATATGGGCGGCTGGCGCATGGAGCTGGGCTACCCCTTAAGCGGCGGCGACATCTTTGCCATCGTCCAGTACATTGCTCTGATCACCAACAGCGTGATCATGGGGGCTTTTACGGTGATCTCCCTGCCCCACGCCCAGGTGGCGGCCAAGCGGATCGGGGAGGTCTTTCATGCCCAGTCCATGACCGACCCGGAGCAAACCCGGGATCGGCCCCTGTCCGGCCATATCCGCCTGGAGAATTTGAGCTTCTGCTATGAAGGAGCGGCGGAGGCGGCGGTGCAGCAGGTGACCATGGACATTCCGGCGGGCAGCAAGGTGGCGGTCATCGGCGGCACCGGCGCCGGGAAAAGCACCCTGGTGCAGATGCTCATGGGCTTCCGCAAGCCAACCCAGGGCCAGGTATTCCTGGACGGTGTGCCCATCCGGGCGCTGAGCCATCGCTGCATTCGGGAGAATATCAGCTGTGTCCTGCAAAATTCCACCGTCTATTCCGGCACCGTGCGGGAAAACCTGCTCATGGGAAAGCCGGATGCCACGGACGGGGAGCTATGGCAGGCCCTGGAGATCGCCCAGGCTGCGGATTTTGTGTCGGAGTTTTCAGACGGCCTGGAGCATGAGCTGCACCAGTCGGGCAAGAATTTATCCGGCGGCCAAAAGCAGCGGCTGAGCATCGCCAGAGCGGTGCTGAAGCAGGCGCCCATCTATGTGTTTGACGACAGCTTTTCCGCCCTGGATTTTCTCACGGAGGCCCGGCTGCGCTCGGCCCTGGCCCAAAGGCTGGAGGGCCGCACCCAGATCGTCATCACCCAGCGGATCTCCTCGGCCATGCACGCCGACTGCATCTATGTGATGGATCGGGGAATGCTGGTGGATCATGGCACACACAGGGAACTGCTGGAACGCTGTGCAATTTACAGAGAGATCTATTCATCTCAGACGGGAGGCGAGGAAGCGTGAAAAAAAGCAAGGAAAATTCCGGGATCGGAAGGCGTATGCTTCGGGAGGCCAGGCCCATTATGGGCTATCTGCCCCTGGCGGTGGCCCTCAGCGTGGGCTCCGTCTGCTGCGGGGTGCTTGGCCCGGAAATTTTGGGCAGCATGACCCAAAAGCTGTATGATTTCTGGGCCGGGGGCTGTGCCGGCTCCATTCGCAGCAGCCTGGTGACGGGCCTGGCGGTGCTGGCGGCGGTGTATCTGGGGGAAAATCTTTTGTATTATGCCAATTCCTTTCTCATGAACAATGTGATGAGCCGCCACTACAGCTACGGCCTGCGCATTCAGATGTCCGAGAAGCTCCGCCGCCTGCCGGTGCGCTATGTGGATCAGACCCCGGTGGGCGATGTGCTGGAACGGATGCAGTCCGATGTGTCCACCATGGGCGGCTCTTTGCAAAATGTGCTGGATATTATGATCAAGGGATTTTTTCAGATTTTGCTCATCTCCGTGCTGCTCCTGCGGGAGGATTGGCGGCTGGCGCTTTTGGTGATGGCTCTGGTGCCCCTTTCCATGGTGCTGTCCACCAAAATGGCGGCGAAAAGTGAGAAATACTACGACAAACGCTATGAACAGCAGGGAAAACTTACGGAAATTGTGGAGGAAACCTTCTCCAATTTTGCCACGGGAAAGGCCTATAACCTGGAGGAATTTACCCTGCAAAAGCACCGTGCGGTCAACCACGCCCAGCGGGATTTCGGTGACCGGGCCAATTTTGCCAGCGGTATTGTCTCGCCGCTCATTGCCTTCAGCAATTCCATCGCCTATGTGCTGATCAATCTGGTCGGCGGCTGGCTGATCGTGAACCGGGGTGTAAGCGTGCAGACGGTGGTCACAGTCGTGCTGTTCGCCCGGCAGTTTGCTTCGCCCCTGGAGCAGATCGCCTACGGCATGGGGACACTGAGCAATGTCAAGGCGGCGGCCAAGCGGGTCTTTGAGATTTTGGACATGGAGGAGGAGCCGGCGGACGGCGATTTGCCCCAGGAGCCTACCCGGGGCCGGGTGGAGTTTTGCCATACGGACTTCCGCTACACCCCGGAGAAACCGCTGATCGAGGATTTGAGCTTCTCCGTTCAGCCCGGTCAGAGCGTGGCCATCGTGGGGCCGACGGGGGCGGGGAAGACCACCATCGTCAATCTGCTCATGCGTTTTTATGATGTGAACAGCGGGCAAATTCTGCTGGATGGGCAGGACATTTCAGAAATCCAGCGGGATGCTCTGCGCAGCCGCATTGCCATGGTGCTGCAGGACACCTGGCTGTTCCGGGGCACCATTGCGGAAAATGTGGCCTACGGCAAGCCGGAAGCCAGCCGGGAGGAGATCGAAGATGCCTGCCGCCGCGCCCACTGCGACCACTTTATCCGCACCATGCCCGATGGCTATGACACGGTGATCGGCGAGGACAGCAGCAACCTGTCCGGCGGTCAGCGCCAGATGCTGACCATTGCCAGGGCCTTTCTGGCGGATCGGCCCCTGCTGATCTTGGACGAGGCCACCTCCAATGTGGACACCCGCACAGAGCTGCTGATCCAGCAGGCCATGGATGAGCTGATGCGGGGCAAGACCTGCTTTGTCATCGCCCACCGCCTCAGTACCATTGTAAATTCCGATTGGATTTTGGTGCTGGACCATGGCCGGGTGGTGGAGCAGGGCCGGCATCGGGAGCTGTTGGCCCAGAAGGGCTTCTACTACCGAATGTTTCAGAGCCAATATGCCATGTAAAAAAGTGGGGGAACCGAAAATGGTATGTTATGTAAACCGATTATCCGAGCTGAGCTTTGGCAGGCTCATGGAAGTGTATGCCGAGAGCAACCGGGAAAACGGGGCGGATCTATACCCGGAGGAAGGCCCGGAGCAGCAGCTCCTGTTTGCGGAACAGAATTTTTATCAGTTCCTGGCGGAAACCTTTTTCAAAACGCCGGGAGCGGTGTATGCCCTGTGGGTGGAGGGTGGCCGCTATGTCAGCGCCCTGCGCCTGGAGCCGTACCGGGACGGGCTGCTTCTTGAGGCCCTGGAAACCCGCCCGGATTGCCGCCGCCGGGGCTATGCCGGGCGCTTGGTACGACAGGTGCTGGCGGACAGGGGCGGCCAACGGATCTATTCCCACATTGTCAAGGGCAATCTCGCCTCGGTGAAAACCCACGAGGGTGCCGGATTTCGCAAAATTCGGAACTATGCCGTCTATGTGGACGGCTCGGTCAATCCGGACTGTGATACCTATTGTTTTGAGGGGGAGC
>CAYLHM010000105.1:2926-4224 GCA_964383485.1 uncultured Oscillospiraceae bacterium | reverse complement strand
TTCCATTTTCTTCAAAAAGTAGGTGATCGCTTGCTAAATTATGATCTGGAAAAATCCAGGGGAATGCCCCTTTATGAGAGCCTTTACAGACATTTGCGCCAGGATATTCTCAGCGGCGTCCTGCCCAAAGGGAGCAGGCTGCCGTCCAAGCGGGATTTGGCCCGGAATTTGAAGCTGAGCAAAGTCACGGTGGAGAATGCCTACGAGCAGCTTCTGGCCGAGGGCTATATCGTCTCCCGCCAGCGGGTGGGCTATTTTGTGGACTACGCCGCCGCGCCCCAGCCGCTCACGGCGGCGGAGCCGGTTCCTCAGGAGCCGGTGAAGCTCCCTGTGCTGGACCTCACCGCCAACGGCCCGGCGGATTTTCCCTTTTCCGTGTGGAGCAGGCTCCAGCGCAGCGTGATGCTGGACTACGGCACGGAGCTTCTGCGCAGTCTGCCCAACCAGGGCTGCCCGGAGCTGCGCCGGGCCATCGCCCGGCATTTGCAGGGCTTCCGGGGAATGCAGGTTTCCGCCGAAAACATCGTGGTCGGGGCGGGAACGGACTTTTTATACAATCTTTTGATCCAATTATTGGGCCGTGAGGGTATTTACGCCGTGGAAGAACCGGGCTTCGACAAAATTCGACGGATTTACGGCGCCGGGGGCGTGTGCTGCCAAGGCGTTATGATGGACGGCGAGGGGGTCATTCCGGAGCAGCTGGGCCAGGCCCGGGTGCTGCACATCTCCCCGGCCCACCACTTCCCCACCGGCGTGGTCACCTCCATGGCCCGGCGGCAGGAGCTGTTGCGCTGGGCGGAGGAACGGGGCGGCTACATCATCGAGGACGACTACGACTGCGAATTTCGCTTCGATGCCCACCCCATGCCAGCCATGCAGACCCAGGATCCCGGCGGGCGGGTGATTTATATGAACAGTTTTTCAAAAAGCCTGGCCCCCTCCATTCGCATTGGCTACATGGTGCTGCCCCCGGCCCTGGCAGAGAAATTCCGCCGGGAGCTGGGCTTTTACGGCTGCACGGTGGCCAGCTTCGAGCAGTACACCCTGGCCCGTTTTTTGGAGCGGGGGTATTTTGACAGGCACATCAACCGCCTGCGGAAATTCTACCGCAGCCGCCGGGACCGGGTGCTGGAGCAGCTTCAGGGAATGGAGATCTCGGAGACCGATGCCGGGCTGCATTTTATTTTGAAGGTGGATACGGCCCTGTCCGATGAAGCCCTGGTGGCCCGCTGGGCGGAGCAGGGCATCCGGGTGCGGGCCCTAAGCAGCTTTTACCACGGCCAGGTGCCGGAAACCGC
>CAYLHM010000105.1:0-2826 GCA_964383485.1 uncultured Oscillospiraceae bacterium | reverse complement strand
TCTGTGTTACACTGTTCATAAAGAAGCACGGGGGGAATGATCATGGTACATATTCTGATTGTCGAGGACGAGCGGCCGATTTCGGAGCTGATCCGCATGAATTTGGAGGATGCAGGCTATCAATGTACCTGCGCCTATGACGGCGTCATGGCCCTGCGCTGCCTGGAGGCCGGGCAGTTCGACCTGGCTCTGCTGGATGTGATGCTGCCCAAAATCGACGGCTTTTCCCTGATGGAAGAATTTCGTTCCGCCGGGACCCCGGTGATCTTCCTCACTGCCAAAACCAGCGTGGCCGACAAGGTGCGGGGCCTGCACATGGGCGCCGAGGACTACATCACCAAGCCCTTTGAGCTGGCGGAGCTGCTGGCCCGGGTGGAAACCGTGCTGCGCCGCTACAACAAGGCCCAGGGCCTGCTGACCCTGGACGATGTGGCCCTGGACCCCCTGGCCCGCACGGTCACCAGGGGCGGCGTGCCGGTGAAGCTCACCGCCAAGGAATACGAGCTTGCGCTGATGTTCCTGCAAAACCGCAACATCGCTCTGTTCCGGGACCGAATTTACGAGCGGATTTGGGGAGATTACTACGACGGCGACAGCCGCACCGTAGACCTGCATATCCAGCGGATGCGCCGGAAGCTGGGCTGGGAAAAGCGGCTTGTCACCGTGCCCAAGGTGGGCTACCGCCTGGAGGATAAAAAATGAGGCTTTTCCCCAGAATTTTCATTGGTATTGTTCTGATTTTAGCCGTACTTTTCAGCGTTTTTTCCACATTTTTCATTTTACGCAGTTTTTCCGACGGACAAATTCAGGCCCGGGAGGCCGCCCTTGCCGAGCTGAATTGGCTTTTTGAAAGTCTGGACGGCCTGGCCCCCGCAGATTGGCCCGCCGCCGTGGGGAACGAGGGCCGCATCTACGCCGGGCAGACCGGGTCGGTGGACACGGTGACCTGCACGGTTTCCAACCGGCGGCTCCGGGCGGTGCGCTGCTTCCGCAGTGCCGACGGGGTGATCTACACCCTGGAGCTGACCAGAGATTTGCAGCCGCTGTACGATGCCCGTCAGCGGCAGCTTGTGCTGTGCAGCCTGACCCTGATTTTTTTGCTCTGCCTGGGTGCGGGGCTTTCCTGGCTGGTGTCCCGGCACATCAGCCGCCCCCTGACCCTGCTCATCGCCGCCTCCTACCGCTACACCCAGGGGGATTTTGAAGCCCGTGCCCCGGCCAGCGGCGCTGATGAGATCGGCCGCCTGTGCCGCCAGTTCAACCGCATGGCCGATGAGCTGAGCCATAAAATGGAGAGCCTTACGGAGTCCGCCCAGCGCCAGGAGCGCTTCACCGGCAGCTTCGCCCACGAGCTGAAAACCCCCCTGACCTCCATCATCGGCTATGCGGATATGCTCCGCTCCAAGCAGATGAGCCAGGAGCAGGTGATGCTCTGCGCCGACACCATTTTCAGGGAGGGACAGCGGCTGGAGGCTTTGTCCATGAAGCTCATGGAGCTGATCGTGGTGCAGAAGCAGGATTTTGTCATGCAGTCCGTGCCGGTGGATGCCTTTTTACTGCGCACGGCCAAGGCCATCGCCCCCGGTCTGAAGGAGGCCGGGGTGGGCTTGACGGTAAAGGCCCAGTCCGCCCGGCTGAAAATGGAGCCGGATCTCATGGAAACCCTCCTTTTGAATGTGCTGGACAACGCCCGGAAGGCCGGGGCCACCCAGGTGCAGATCCGGGGCAAACGCAACGCCGAGGGCTATCAGATCAGCGTGGCGGACGATGGCTGCGGCATGGAGCCGGAGGAGCTGAAGCACATCACCGAGGCCTTTTACATGGTGGACAAATCCCGCTCCCGTGCCCAGGGCGGCGCCGGCATCGGCCTGGCACTCTGCGCTCAGATCGCCCAGCTCCACGGCTGCCGTCTGCGTTTTGAAAGTCTGCCGAAAATGGGCACCGTTGTCCGTATTCAATGGGAGAATGTGTGATGAAAAATTCAAAAGTACAGAATTTTTTTCAAATTACCGCTGCAATTTGTCTGATTGCCCTGTGCCTGGGCCTGCCCTTTGCCGCCGTCTATGCCGCGGATCAGCAGCGCATTTCTCACACCCAGCAGGTCAGCGGCAGTCCCCAGCCGCCCGCCAGCGCCCCGGCGGAAACGGAGCCGCCGGTCACAGAGCCGCCCCAGCCGGCGGAGCTTTCCACCGGGGAAAAGCTGATGCTGCTCCTGGATTTCCGGGACGACCCGGAGATGGCCGTGACCGTGTTTCCGTCCTATGTGGACACGATGTCCATGGAGCAGTTCAACGGCGTGTATGAGCATATTACCCAGGAGGTCAACAAGCTCACAGATGCGGGTTTTTTGCCCCAGCTGGATCTGACCTGGGGGAACATTCAGTATGACAGCCCCGATTTGGAATATGTGCGCTACACCAAGGGCGATCAGCAGGTGAACACCTGGGCCATGTCGTTGTACACGGACTACACCCTGCTGCTGGTGATGGATGCCGACACCTATACGGTTTACGAACTGATGTTTCATTATAACAACCCGGAGGAGGTGCCTGCGGATCAGTTTATACTGCCTGCGGACGATGACCGCCTTCGTGTTTATCTGGAGGAATACTGGGCCACCCCGGTGGAATATTATTCTGTCGATCTGTACATGGAAAACGAGCTGGATTTCCGTTTCAATTATATGCTGAAGCTCCGGCCTGAAGCTGCAGATCCCAGCAAGCTGGAATATGACTATGCCCTGTTCATCACGGCCTATTCCATGGTTCTGGCCCTGGAAACCCGTCCCATCTACGGCCAGGTCAGCGCATGGTAGTAGTAGGTTGT
>CAYLHM010000104.1:0-4310 GCA_964383485.1 uncultured Oscillospiraceae bacterium | reverse complement strand
GAGGTGCGGTACCCTCTCCGCCCAGTGTGCGCTACTTCGCACCTCCCCCAAAGGGGGAGGCAAAGCTCCTCTCCGCCCAGTGTGCGCTACTTCGCACCTCCCCCATAGGGGGGGAGGCTATACTACATTCCACAATAAGGAGACTTTTCCATGTCTGTGATCCTTGCATCCCAATCTCCCCGGCGGCGGGAACTTATGGGACTGTTCCACATTCCCTTTACCGTCCGGGCGGCCAACATCGACGAGGCCATGGACCCCGCCGGGGATCCGGCCCGGGAGGTAGCGCGTGTCAGCCGCCGCAAGGCCCTGGCGACCCCCCGGGAGCCGGGTGATGTGGTCATCGCCGCCGATACCATTGTGGTCTGCGCCGGGCGCATTCTGGGCAAGCCCAAAAATCCGGCGGAAGCCCTGGAAATGCTGAGCCTGCTCTCCGGCCGGGATCACCAGGTCATGACCGGGCTGACGGTGCTGCGCGGGGAGTCCTGCGAAAGCTGCACCGAGATCACCCACATCTATTTCCGCCCCTTAAGCCGCCGGGAAATGGAGCGCTACATCGCCACCGGCGAGCCTATGGACAAGGCCGGGGCCTACGGGATCCAGGGCGGCGCCGCCCTGTTTGCCGAAAAGCTGGAGGGGGACTATTATAATGTAATGGGCCTGCCGGTGTGCAGGCTGTGGAAGCTCCTGAACCAAATGGCCCCGGAGCTGTTGGAGGACAAGACATGAAGCATTTTTTCACAACCAGACTGCGCATCATTCTGGCCGCAGCGCTCATTGTCACCGCCGTATTGGCCGTGCTGGCAAGCCAGGACATTCTCCCCGGCGGGGCGGTGGTCAAGGGCATTCTGGCCCCCCTGCGCTCCGCCGCCAGCGCCCTCACCGATCAGGCCGAGCGCTTCTACAATTATATGTACCGCTATGAGGCCCTGGAGGCCGAGAACGAGCAGCTCCGCCAGCAGCTTGCCCAGGTGGAGGACAACGCCCGGGATGCCGCCTCCGTCCGCCGGGAAAACGAGCGTCTGCGCAGTCTCCTGGAGCTGCTGGACAACCACGAGGACTATGAGCTGGTGGACAGCTATGTCATCGCCCGAAGCTCCAGCGACTGGACCAACACCATCACCCTGAACCGGGGCAGCGGCTCCGGGATCGCCACCGGTATGTGCGCCATCACCGCCAACGGCGAGGTGGTGGGCCTGGTGATCGAGGTCGGCTCCAATTACTGCGTGGTGAAAACCGTGCTGGACTCCTCCCTGGAGATCAGCTCCACCATCGCTTCCTCCGGCTACAGCGGCATCACCTCCGGCGGCTACACCAGCGATCAGGCGGGCCTGCTGCGCATGGACTACCTGCCCTCCTCCGCCGTGATCCGCAACAACGACCAGGTGGTCACCTCCGGCACCACGGTGTACCCCCGCAATCTGGTGATGGGCCGGATCATCGATGCCGGCTTCAACGACACCGGCGTTGCCAAATATGCCCTGCTGGAGCCGGCCGTGGATGTGGCCAGCCTGGAGCAGGTGTTCGTGCTGACAAACTTCAATGCGGAGTAATGCCTATGTTTGGAAAAAAACGGGATTTTAAGCCGGACAAGACCGGCGCCAACCCCCTCAGCCGGCTCCACCTGACCCAGCGCCAGCGGGCCGGCGTGCTGAAATGGAGCCTGTGCGCTCTGGTGGTGATCCTGCTGTCCGTCATTCAGGATGTGATGCTGTGCCGCATCAGTGTCCACGGCGCCACCACCGACCTCACCGCCTGCGCCATTCTGCTGCTGGGCATTATGGCCGGGGTGGAAAGCGGCACGCTGTTCGTGCTGATCGCCGCCGTGTGCTATTTTCTGTCCGGCATGGCCCCGGGGGTGTACAGCATTGCGTATCTCACCGCCCTGAGCTGCCTTGTGAATATGTTCCGCCGGGGCTATCTGCGCAGCTCCCCGGCCATCACCCTGGCCTGTGCCATGGCGGCGATGCTTCTGTATGAGCTGCTGATTTTCGCCACCGGCCTGATCTTCGGCCTGACCACCCCCGCCCGGCTGACGGGCTTCTGCATCACCGCCGGCCTGAGCTGCCTGCTGATGCCCCTGCTGTACCCGATCTTTGCGGGACTTGGCAAGATAGGAGGAACCCCATGGAACGAATGACCCGAGGAAGAACAAAGCTGTTTGCCCTGCTGTTTTGCCTCATCGCCCTGTTTTTTGCCGCAAAAATGTTTGATTTACAAATCATTGAAACCGGCGGCCAGCAGGACAACGAAAAAACCTATACCACCTGGACCCGTGTGAAGGCCGCCCGGGGGGATATTCTGGACTGCAACGGCAATGTGCTGGTGAGCAACCGGGCCAGCTATGACCTGACACTGAACAACTTCGTGATTTTGAGCGCCGACGGCACCAACGATTTGCTGCTTCAGCTTGTGAACCGCTGCCGGGAGCTGGGCGTGGAGTACATCGACCACTTTCCCGTAACCGCGGAGCCGCCCTTTTCCTACACCCTCAACGACTACACCTCCACCTGGCAGGGCTATTTCCAGGCCTATCTGCCAGAGGTGGCCGGAGGCCTGGACTCGGATATTTCCGCAGCCCTGCTGATGAAAAAGCTCCGCACCGCCTACAGCATCCCCGAAAGCTGGTCGGACGAGGATGCCCGTGCGGTGATCGGCATCCGCTACGAGCTGCGGCTGCGCCAGAGCGACATCACCTCGCTGCCCACCTATGTGTTCATGGAGGATGTGGACAGTGCCGACCTGGCCGCCATTATGGAGTTGGGCATCCCCGGCCTGCGGGCCGAGGCCAGCACCGTGCGGGAATACAACACCACCTATGCAGCCCACATTCTGGGCAATGTGGCCGCTATGAACGAGGAGCAGTGGGACTACTACAAGACCCTGACGGACGAAAACGGCCAGGCCCTCTACGACATGGATGCCCTGGTGGGCCAGTCCGGGCTGGAACAGGCCTTTGAGGAATACCTCCACGGCATCGACGGCACCCGTGTGGATGTGGTGTTTGCCGACGGCACCATCAAGGAGCAGTATTACCTGGACGGCAAGGAGCCCCAGGCCGGGCAGAATGTGAAGCTGACCATCGACCTGAATTTGCAGATGGCCGCCGAGGACAGCATGGCCCAGCTCATCGAGGCCCTGCGCGCCCAGGCCGACCCGGAGAGCGAGAGCAAGGTGGACGGCTCCGACATCGAGGGCGGCGCCGTGGTGGCCATGAATGTGAAAACCGGTGAAATTCTGGCCTGTGCCAGCTATCCCACCTATAACTTAAGCACCTTTTCCGAGGATTTCGAGGAGCTGAAGGATGCCGACTATGCCCCGCTGTTCAACCGGGCGCTCCAGGCGGCCTATCCCCCCGGCTCCACCTATAAGATGACCATGGTCGTCGCCGGCATCGACTCCGGGGTCATCAACAGCAGCACCCTGATCCGGGACATGGGCGTGTTCACCAAATACGATGGCTTTGCCCCCAAGTGCCTGGCCTGGAGCAGCTCCCACAGTGTCCACGGCGGCACCACGGGCATCACCGCCGCCCAGGCCATCAGCGTTTCGTGCAACTATTTCTTCTATGTAGTGGGCGATGAAATTACCCTGAGCATCATGGATGCCACCGCCAAGGGCTTAGGCCTGGGCGAAGCGACCGGCGTGGAGCTGGCGGAAAACACCGGCCACCGGGCCAATGCGGAAACGAAGGCCGAGCTTCACACCGGCAGCGATGCCAACTGGTATCCTGCCGACCAGGTGATGGCGGCCATCGGCCAGTCGGACAACCTGTTCTCCCCCTTGCAGCTTTGCGTGTACACCTGCACCCTGGCCAACAAGGGCGTGCGCATGAAAGCCACCTTTTTGGATCAGGTGGTGTCCGCCGACTTCCGGGAGCTGATCCTGGACAACCAGCCCATGACCCTTTCCACCATGGAAATTTCCAATGAGGCCTACAACACCTACCTGGAGGGCATGATCATGGCCGGCCAGACCGGCACCGGCCGGGCCACCTTTGCCAACTACCCCGTGGAGGTGGCCGTGAAAACCGGCACCGCCCAGCACGGCCTTGGCTCCCAGTATTCCGATCACGGCGCCGCCGTATGCTTCGCCCCCGCCAACGACCCGGAGATCGCCGTGGTGGTCTACGGCGAAAAGGGCGGCCACGGCTCCACCATGTGCCAAATTGCCAAGGCGGTTCTGGATGCTTACTTTAACAATACCGAGTCCGAAATCGTCACAGAGGAAAACGCCTTGGGCTAGACTTACATAAAAGCGGCCCCGCAGCAAATTGCGGGGCCGCTTTCTATTGATCTCATAGTTCGCAGGAA
>CAYLHM010000103.1:0-4314 GCA_964383485.1 uncultured Oscillospiraceae bacterium | reverse complement strand
ATTGCCACACCAGTGACACGGTCACTGGTTCGCAATGACATTTCATCTGGGAGATTGCCACACCAGTGACATCGGTCACTGGTTCGCAATGACAGCTTGCTTTATAGGCTTTTTTACAGCTCTTTTTGTGCAGCGGGGTATAGCAACTCCTGCTTTGCGGGTAGAATAAGGCTGAGAATTTTATGAATTTGACCGTTGAGCGGCTGGTTTTTCTTGACAAACCTGGGAAAATGTATTAGTATTTAGAAGTGTGGGCCCAGGATATGAATTTCGCCGGCAGCATAGAATGGCTCCATATTCAGCCCAGAACCTTGAATGGAATGAAAAAGCGGTTGCGCAACCGAATTTTAGAAGCTCCGGAAGGGCGGCTCCTTTCGGGCGCTTCCTGTACCGGAAGGAGTACCTGTTTGATGCGTGAAAGCGGCATTTTGATGCACATTTCCTCCCTGCCCGGCCCCTATGGCATCGGTACCATGGGCAGGCAGGCCTATGAATTTGTGGATTTTCTGAAAGCGGCAGGCCAGCGCTATTGGCAGATCCTGCCCCTCAATCCCACGGGCTACGGGGACTCCCCCTATCAGTCCTGCAGCACCTATGCGGGCAATCCCTATCTGGTGGATCTGACCACGCTGGTGCAGGAGGGCCTGCTGACCGCCCAGGAGGTGGAGCGCATCCACTGGGGCGACAGCGATACCCGGGTGGACTTCGGCATTCTGTACCGGCAGCGCTACCGGCTCCTGCGGCTGGCGTATGGTCGTTTTGATGACCAGGCCGCCCTGGAGGCATTCTGCACCGAGCAGTGCGGCTGGCTCCCGGACTTTGCCCTGTTTATGGCCCTGAAGGATCGCTTTGGCGGTCAGCCCTGGTACGAATGGCCCCGGGAGCTGAAGCTCCGCTGCCCGGAGGCCATGTGGCAGGCCCGGCAGGAGCTGAAAGAGGAGATCCGCTTCTACTGCTTTGTGCAGTACCTGTTTTTCCGGCAGTGGACACAGCTTCGCAGCTATGCCCACAGCCAGGGCGTGAAAATCATCGGGGATGTGCCCATCTATGTGCCCTACGATTCCGTAGAGGTCTGGGCCGACCCGGAGCTGTTCCGGCTGGACGAAGACCTGCGCCCCACCGAGGTGGCCGGCTGCCCGCCGGACGCCTTCACCGAGGACGGCCAGCTCTGGGGCAACCCCCTGTACCGCTGGGATCGCCTGCAAAAAGAGGGCTACGCCTGGTGGATCCGCCGCCTGGCCGCCGCCGGCAGGCTGTATGATGTGGTGCGCATGGACCATTTCCGGGGCTTCGAGAGCTACTGGGCCGTCCCCGCCGGGGACAGCACCGCCCGGGGCGGCAAATGGGAAAAAGGCCCCGGCCTGGAATTTATCCGCACCGTGCAGCAGGCCCTGCCCGAGCTGCGCTTCATCGCCGAGGATCTGGGCTTCCTGACCCCGGAGGTTTTGGCCCTGCGGGACAAATCCGGCCTGCCCGGCATGAAGGTGCTGGAATTTGCCTTTGATTCCAGAGAGCCTTCGGAATATCTGCCCCACAGCTACACCGCCAATTCCGTGTGCTATACCGGCACCCACGACAATATGACCATGCGCCAGTGGTTCGATACGGCCGACCCGGAGGCGGTGGAATACGCCACAGAGTACATGGCCCTGACGGAGCAGGAGGGCCTGGTGTGGGGCGCCATCCGCACCGCTATGGCCTCGGTTTCCAGGCTCTGCGTGGTGCCCATGCAGGATTACCTGGATCTGGGGGGCGAGGCGCGCATGAACTTCCCCGGCACCCTCAGCAGCGACAACTGGACCTGGCGGGCCAAGCCGTTTATCACAGACGAGCGCACGCAGAAAATTGCCCGCCTGACCAGGCTCTATGGACGCTGCAATATGCTCACTACAAGAAATGGAGAACTTAAAAATGAAATTTGATTGTCTGAACATTGTTAAGTGGACCGAAGCCCAGCTCAAGTACACCTATGATGTCTCCTTGCAGGAGGCCACCCCACAGGAGCTGCACGAGGCCCTGGGCCAAGTGGTGATGATGGCCATCTCCGAGAACTGGAACCATGCCAAGCATCAGCGGATGCACCAGCGGAAGGCCTATTATTTCTCGGCGGAGTATCTCATCGGCCGGCTGGTGTACTCGAACCTGTATAATTTGGGCATTCTGGACGAAATGCGCCAGGTCTTTGCCGAGCGGGGCGTGGACCTGGCGGTGCTGGAGGATATCGAGGATGCCGCCCTGGGTAACGGCGGCCTGGGCCGGCTGGCCGCCTGCTTCCTGGACTCCGCCGCAAGCTGCAATATCCCTCTGTCCGGCTACGGCCTGCGCTACCGCTTCGGGCTGTTCAAGCAGAGCTTCGACAACAACGGCAACCAGGTGGAATCCGCCGACGACTGGACGAAATTCGGCGATCCCTGGTCCTACCGCCGCTACAACCACACGGTGAAGGTGCATTTCCCGGATCATACCGTGCTGGCGGTGCCCTATGATGTGCCGGTGATCGGCTACGGCACCGACAACATCAACACCCTGCGCCTGTGGCAGTGCGAGGCCGAGGAGGAGCTGGACTTCAACGCCTTCAACGATCAGGATTATATGCGCGCCCTGGCCCAGAAGAACAAGGCCGAGGACATCACCCGTGTGCTGTATCCCAACGATTCCACCTGGGAGGGCAAGCGCCTGCGCATCAAGCAGCAGTATGTGCTGTCCTCTGCCTCCCTGCAGGATATGCTGCGCACCTATAAAACGGCCTACGGCAACGATCTGAGCCATTTTGCCGAGTGCTACGCCGTCCAGCTCAACGACACCCACCCCGCCATGTCCATTCCCGAGCTCATTCGGCTGCTGATGCTGGAGGGCATGGACTTTGAGCAGAGCTTTGCCATTGCCCAAAAGACCTTCTCCTATACCAACCACACTGTCATGAGCGAGGCTCTGGAAAAGTGGAATTTGGATCTGCTGCGCAGCGTGGTGCCGGAGATCGTGGATATCATTCTGCGCATCGACGAGCGGCTGAAGCGGGAGCACCCGGAGCTGTTCATCGTGCGGGACAACACGGCCCACATGGCCAACCTCAGCGTGTATGTGGGCAGCTATGTCAACGGCGTGGCCCAGATCCACAGCCAAATTCTGAAGGACGATCTGTTCCGGGATTGGTACGCCGTCTACCCGGAGCGCTTCCAGAACAAGACCAACGGCGTGACCCCCCGGCGCTGGATGGGCCTGTGCAACCCGGAGCTGACCCAGATGATCAAGTACCGCATCGGCGGCGACTTCCTGAAGGATCTGAACCTCATCGCCAAGCTCAAGCCCATGATCGACGATGACATGGTGCGCCAGTTCAACATCATCAAGCGGCAGAAGAAGGAGCAGCTTTGCAAGGTCATTGCCGACAAGGAGGGCGTGGTGCTGAGCCCGGACTTCATTTTCGATGTGCAGGTGAAGCGGCTCCACGAGTATAAGCGCCAGCTGATGAACGCCTTGTCCATTGTGGACATCTATTTCCGCCTGAAGGACGGCGAGCTGCCGGACTTCCAGCCCACAGCGTTTATCTTCGGCGCCAAGTCCGCCCCCGGCTATGCCAGAGCCAAGGCCATTATCCGCTATATCAACCGCATCGCCCGCATGATCAACAATGACCCCGCCGTTCACGACAAGCTGAAGGTGGTGTTCGTGCAGAACTACAACTGCTCCTATGCCGAGTATATCATTCCGGCGGCGGATATTTCCGAGCAGATTTCTCCCGCCGGCACAGAGGCCTCCGGCACCGGCAACATGAAGCTGATGATGAACGGCGCCGTGACCCTGGGTACCCTGGACGGTGCCAATGTGGAGATCGCCCAGGAGACCGGCATGGAGAACGAATATATCTTCGGCCACACCGTGGAGGAGATCAACGCCTGCCGGGACAGCTACCATGCCCGGGGCATCTACGACAGCGACCCCCATCTGCACCGTGCCATCGACACCCTGGTGGACGGCACCGTGCCCACGGACAACGACCAGCGGGAGCTGTACCACTCCCTGCTGGACGGCGCCTCCTGGCACAAGGCGGATCACTATTTCGTCCTGCTGGACTACGCCTCCTATTTGGAAAAGAAGCTCCAGGCCAACCGGGACTACGCCGATCGCCTGGCGTTCGGCCGCAAGTGCCTGCTGAACATCGCCAGCAGCGCAAAGTTCTCCTCCGACCGCACCATTCACCAGTACGCCCAGGAGATCTGGCATGTCGAACCGACCAAGTAATCTTCCAAAATCCCCAAGGCTCCGCCACCCGGCGGAGCCTTTAAGCTGTGCGGCCACCAATCCGCCGCTTCA
>CAYLHM010000102.1:0-4364 GCA_964383485.1 uncultured Oscillospiraceae bacterium | reverse complement strand
CCCGTTCCTAAGGGATATTTTTCCGTGCTTCCCAAGGTTTTTTTGAAAAAATCCCCCTGCCCCTCTTGTGTATTTCCGGTTCCTTTGCTATAATGTACAGAAAAAGATAATGGATGTGTATGAGCTTGAAGTATGGAATTTGGAATGTGGGGGAGCCAAAGGCAGCGGCGGTGAATGCCCTGGCCGGGGCGGGCTACGCTCCCCTCACCGCTATGGTGCTGGCCGCAAGGGGATTGGAAACGCCCGGTGCGGCGGATGCCTACCTGGATCGCAGCGGCCCGCTGGACGACCCCTTTTTCATGACGGATATGGCCCTGGCCGCCGGTCGGGTGGGCCTGGCCATGGCCCGCCGGGAAAAAATTGCAGTCTACGGCGACTATGATGTGGACGGCATCACCTCCACCTGCCTGCTCACGGATTTCCTGCGGAAAAACGGGGCCGACTGCATCAGCTATATCCCCGGCCGCTTGGAGGAGGGCTACGGCCTCAACGCCATGGCTCTGCACCAGCTTGCCGGGCAGGGGGTGCAGCTCATCGTCACGGTGGACTGCGGCATCACCGCTCTGGAGGAGGCCCGGCTGTGCCGGGAGCTGGGCATGGATCTGGTGATCACCGACCACCACGAATGCAAGCCGGAGCTGCCCGATGCCATCGCCGTGGTGGATCCCCACCGGCCCGACGGCGGCTATCCCCACAAAACCCTCTCCGGGGTCGGGGTGGCGTTCAAGCTGGCAGCGGCCCTGTGCGGCTCTCAGGAGCAGGTGCTGGAGCAGTATGCGGACATGGTGGCCCTGGGCACCGTGGCGGATGTGATGCCCTTGCAGGGGGAAAACCGGGTGTTTGTCAGCCGCGGGCTGGAGATGATGCGCAGCACCCGCCGTCCGGGCCTTGCGGCGCTGATGCGTCAGGCGGGGTGCAAGCCCTCTGAGCTGAACGCCGGAACCATCGGCTTTATGCTGGCCCCCCGGATCAACGCCGCCGGGCGCATGGGTCAGATCGAGCTGGCGACCGAGCTGTTCCTCACCGACGATCCCGAGCGGGCGGAGTACTTGGCCCGGGCGCTGTGCGACCTGAACCGGGAGCGCCAGTCGGTGGAGCATCAGATTTATCAGCAGGCCGTGTCCATGCTGCCCCAGGGCCGTGCCCCGGAGGCCATCGTCCTGGCGGACGAGAGCTGGCACCAGGGGGTGGTGGGCATTGTGGCCAGCCGCCTGGCCGAAGAATACTGCTGCCCGGTGTTCCTCATCTGCATGGACGGAGATCACGGCAAGGCAAGCTCCCGGAGCTATGGGGGGTTCAACCTGTTTTCGGCCCTGTCGGCCCTGTCCGGCCTGCTGGAAAGCTACGGCGGCCACGAAATGGCGGCGGGCTTTACCATCTCCCGTGACCGGATCGACGAATTTCGCACCCAGGTCTGCGCCATGGCCTCCCGCTACTACGCCGGGGATCTGCCCCGCACCCAGGTGGACATCGACTGCGCCGTGCCGCCGGAAGTCCTGACCCTGCGGGGCATCGAGGCCCTGGAGTCCCTGGAGCCCTGCGGCAGCGGCTGCCCCAAGCCGGTGCTGATGATGGCAAACATGACCGTGGACCGGGTCAGCTCCGTGGGGGGCGGCCGCCACACCCGCCTGCACCTGCAATGCGGCCGTCAGTATTTTAACGGTATTTTCTTCTCCGCCACGCCCCAGGATGCCTCCATTGAGCCGGGGGATGTGGTGGATGTGGCATTTCATGCACAGATCAATGAATTTCGCGGGGAGCGGAGCGTGCAGATGAATGTGGTGGATATCCGCCCCAGCTGCGCCGCTCCCTGCACGCCCGACACCGGCAGCTATGCCGCCCTCCGCACAGGGGCCATCACCCCGGAGGGGGCGGCGGAGCTGCTGCCCGGCCGGGAGCGGCTTTCGGCGGTGTGGCGCTACCTGGCGGACAAGGCCCCTCTGCGGGAAGAGCCAATCTGTCTGTGCCGGAAGATCGTGCGCCGCTGCGGCAGGGGCATGAGCCTGGGGCAGATGCTCACCTGCCTGGATATTTTTTCCGATGTGGGGCTGGTGCAGCTCCAGCGGATACGCAAGTACATCTGTATCAGCCTGCCGCCTGTGACCGGCAAGGCCGATTTGAATACCAGTCACACCATGCAGCTTTTACAGAGGGGGCTGAACCGTTGTGGAAACCTTTGAAGATCATTTGCTTGCAATGAATGCGGCTTTGGATCGCTATATGCCCAGCGTGGACCGGGCGCTGGTGGATCGGGCCGTGCAATATGCCGCCGTAAAGCACGCCAACCAAAAGCGGAAGGACGGCTCGCCCTACATCATTCACCCCCTGGCAGTGGCGGAGATCGTGGCGGAGCTGGGCCTGGACACCGATGCCATTCTGGCCGCCCTGCTCCACGACTGCATCGAGGACACCGACACCTCCCACGAGGAGCTGGAGCGGGAGTTCGGCCCCGAGGTGGCAAAGCTGGTGGAGGGTGTCACCAAGCTGACCAGAGCCAATTTCTCCTCTACCGAGCAGGCCCAGATGGAAAACCTAAGGAAAATGTTCATGGCCATGTCCAAGGATATCCGGGTGGTGCTGATCAAAATTGCCGACCGGCTCCACAATATGCGCACCATGCAGTACCAGACCCCGGAAAAGCAGCTGCTCAAGTGCAAGGAAACGATGGATGTCTACGCCCCCCTGGCCCACCGCCTTGGTATGCAGAAGATCAAGTGGGAGCTGGAGGATCTGTCCCTGCGCTACCTGGAGCCGGAGAGCTACAATCAGATCATGGAGCATCTCAATGCCCACAAGGAGCAGGACGAGGCCTTCATGCGCACCATTCAGAACCAGATCGACCGGCGGCTGACCAGCGTGGGCATTCACCACACCAGCTATGGCCGCATCAAGCATGTGTATTCCATCTACCGCAAAATGCAGGCCCAGGACAAGAGCCTGGACGAATTGTATGATGTCTATGCCTTCCGGGTGATCGTGGACAGCATCCCCGACTGCTACAATGTGCTGGGCCATATTCACGACTTGTTCAACCTGGTGCCGGGCCGCTTTAAGGACTACATCTCCACCCCCAAGCCCAATATGTACCAGAGCCTGCACACCACCGTCATTGGCTCCCAGGGCATTCCCTTTGAGGTGCAGATCCGCACCTGGGAGATGCACGAGGTGGCGGAGTACGGCATCGCCGCCCACTGGAAATACAAGCAGGGTGTCGGTGCGGGGAACGAAAAGGATTTCGAGTGGGTGCGCCGTCTGCTGGAGAGCCAGCAGGATACCGATGCCGAGGACTATGTCCAGTCCCTGAAAATCGATATGTTCGACGATGAAGTGTTCGTATTCACCCCCAAGGGGCGAATCGTATCCCTGCCCGCCGGCTCCACACCCATCGACTTTGCCTACATGATCCATTCCGGCGTGGGCAACTCCATGATCGGCGCAAAAATCAACAACCGCATCGCCAACATCGACACCAAGCTGAAAAACGGCGATATCGTGGAAATTCTCACCTCCAAGGCGGCCAAAGGGCCCAGCCGGGACTGGCTGAACATCTGCCAGAGCAACCAGGCCCGCACCAAGATCAAGCAGTGGTTCAAAAAGGAGAAGCGGGAGGAAAATGTGATCCACGGCCGCTCCGCCTTTGAAGCCGAGATGAAGCGCCTCGGCCTGCCCCTGTCCGCTCTGGGCGAGGAGGAGCTGAGCCAGCAGCTTTTGAAGAAGCTGTCCTTTGACAACTGGGACGATCTGTATGCCGCCATCGGCTACGGCGGACTGACGGCGGTGAAGGCCGTGGGCCGGATCCGGGACGATGTGCTGCGCTCCCAGAAAGCCGAGGTGGAGCGCCAGCAGCCCAAGCAGCGCAGCGAGGATCCTGCAAAGCTGAACCGCCACGGGGTCAACGGCGTGATTGTGGAGGATATTGAGACCTGCATGATCAAGTTTGCCAAATGCTGCGCCCCGCTGCCCGGCGATGCCATCGTGGGCTTCATCACCAAGGGCTTCGGCGTGTCTGTCCACCGGGCGGACTGCCCCAATGCCAGGCACCGCACGGACCCCGACCAGGCGGCCCGCTGGGTGCGGGTGCGCTGGGCCAATGCGGACGAGCAGCCCTTTGAAACCACCCTGGAGCTGGACTGCATCACCAGGGACGGGCTGGTGCTGGATGTGGCCACGGTGATGAGTACCTCCAGAGTGCGGCTGCGGGAGATGTCCGGACGGGATATGCCCGGCGGCCGGAGCGTCATCACCATTCGTTTCGAGGTCAAGAATGTGGAGGAGCTGGAAACTATTCGCAAGCGCCTGGTGAATATCCGGGATGTCATCGGCTCCCGCAGAGGACAGAATTAGGAAGCGCTAAAGGCTCCCCC
>CAYLHM010000101.1:0-4383 GCA_964383485.1 uncultured Oscillospiraceae bacterium | reverse complement strand
AGAAGCGCACCCTTTCCGTCATAGTACCAGGTGTAAACCGTTGTTCCGCACATGATCTGCCCCTCAAATAATTCCAGGCGTTCCTCGATCGTCATGGCTCCGGCTCCTTTCATAGGTGCTACCCATATTATAGCGAAAAAAATACGCTCACGCAACAACTTATTTGAAAAAGACTGCGCTGCCAGCCCGCCCTGAGAATAAAAATCCCGGCGGCAGGGGCTTCTCTCAAGGGGGAAACCGCCTGCCGCCGGTAAAAAACGCCGCACTTTCAGTTCTTGGATATCATCTGTTTTTCGTTCAGCTCGCCCTCCTGCCAGGAGGCATCCTTGCCGCACACCGGGCAGGGATCGCAGGCATTGGGGCCTTCGTAGGTGTAGCCACAGTTCAGGCAGCGCCAGACAATGGGCTGCTCCTTTTTCGTCAGGCTGCCGCTGCGAAGCTGATTCAAAAGCTGGGTGAAGGTGTTGTGATGCACCCCCTCGATCCGGGCGATCTGGAGCCACAGCCGGGCCGCATCGTCATGCCCCTCCCGGCGGGCTACCTCGGCAAAAGCGGGGTATGCCCGGTCATGCTCCTCCAACTCGCCCCGGGCAGCGGCCTCCAGATTTTCTTCGGTGCTGCCCAGGGGATAGGGATAGCCGGTGCTGATGTCCATATTCTCTGTGCTGCCCCCAAGGGCCTTGATCTTTTTCAGAAATTCCTGGGCATGAACCGCCTCGTTGGCGGCTGTCTGCTCAAAGATGCGGGCGATCCACTCCTGGCCCTCTTTCCGGGCCACATCTGCATAGATGGTATAGCGTGTTCTGGCCTGGGACTCCCCCGCAAAGGAGCGGGCCAAATTCAAAAGGGTTTCATTTCTGCTGCATTCCATAAGACAATCCTCCTTTGTCTACAATAGGATTGCCTATTTCTTACAGTTTTATGCACCCCTGCTGCGCCCTGCCGCCGCAATGACGGTATCGGCAATCTCCTCGGCGCTGTTGCGGCAGAAGCCCGCCTCCAGCGCCGCCGACATTTCGCCCCGCCGATCCGCATCATAGGCCAGCTCTGCCGCCAGATCCAGCACACGGTCGGCATCCTCATCGCCGCAGGCATAGCCATGCTCCAGGAAAAACCGGAAATTGGGATTTTCCACGCCGCCCACGGAATTGTGCAGCACCATCGGTACTCGCTTGTTTGCTGCCTCGGTGGAGCTAAGTCCGCCGGGCTTGGAGATGATCAGATCCGCAGCGTCCATATAGTCCGAAACCCGGTTGCAATAGCCCAGCACCCGCAGCCGGGGATCCTGAATTTGCTCCATGGCGGAAAGCAGCTTTTCATTCTTGCCGCACATTACCACCAGCAGTGAATTGTCCGGCAGCCGATCCGGAAGCTGCATTGCAATCTTTTGGATCGGCCCCACGCCCATGCTGCCGCACATCAAAATAGCCACCAGGTCATATTCCGCCAGACCCAAAGCGGCTCTGGCTGCTTCCCGGTCGCCCCGATGATAAAATTCCTGGCGCACCGGGATCCCGCTGGGGATCAGCTTGTCCGCCGGGATACCGTAATGTACAAATTCCTCGGTCAGCTCCGGCGCCGGAATAAAAAACCCGTCCATATCGCACTGATCCAAATAGGGAACGCAGGTATAGTCGGTAGACACAAAATAGCAGGGAATGCTGCAGCGCTGGAGCTTGCGAAGCTCCGTCACCATCAATGCGGAAAACACATGGGGACAAACCACAGCATCAAACTGCCCCTCGTCCAGAAACACCTGGAGCTTGTCTTTGCCCAGGGAAAGAAGGTTTGCAATGGAGTGATCGTCCACCCGCTGGTTGAGGCTTTCGCAGACCCGATAACCCACATCCCAGATCTTGGGCGTATATTTGTAAAGCCGCACATGCCAGTTGCACACAAACTGGGAAAACTTCGGTGACAGAAAGGACAGCGCATCCATGATCCGGCATTCTACGCCACGGTTTTCCAGCACCTCGCAGATGGCCTTCGCTGTGGAGTTGTGGCCCTCGCCGGTATTGCAGGAAAGCATTGCTATTCGCATAGGGTTCACCTCTTTGTATTTTCTGTAAACATTATATCATATTGTCCGATAAAGGGAAAGGGGAAAAAGTATAAGGTTTTCTTAAGGAAGCTCTGAATAAATCCTATTCTGGCCTGATTTTATTGGAGCAAATTGGCACTGTTTTTATTGCCAGAAAGTGGTATAATATCCTCAAAACCATGCAGGAGGCTGTTAAGATGAAGCACTCTACCAAATTGACCACCCAAAAAATCGTACTTACGGGCCTGATGGCTGCTTTGACCGTGGCGGGCTCCGCTCTGCGGATCGTCATGCCCATTGATATTGGGGGCAACACCGCCTTCCACCTGGGCAACAGTATGTGCGCCCTGTCCGGCCTGCTCCTCGGCCCCTGGCTGGGAGGGCTCGCCGCCGGGCTTGGCTCTGCCCTCTACGACATCATCAACCCGGCCTATGGCATCGCCGACTGCTGGATCACCTTTCTGACCAAGGGTGCCCTGGGTCTGGTGGCTGGCCTCGTGGCGTGGCAGATGAACAAGTCCCCCAGCGTCCTGCGGGGTGTGGTCGGCTCTGCGGCAGGCTCCGTGACCTACGCCCTTCTGTATTTCTGCAAGACCTATTTTTACAGCGGCCTGCTGATCAAGGGCCTAAGCCCCAACGCTGCATGGCTCACTGTGATCGCCAAGATCCCGGCCACCACCTTCAACGCTGTGATCGCCGTGATCATTGCAGGCATCCTCTACCCTGCCCTGTGCCTGGCCCTGCGGCACAGCGGCCTGCTGCCGAATTTCAGCTCAGATCAAAAGTGACCTTCAAATCGTACTGCGGGAGATTTTCTTTCAGCAGGCTTTGCAAACGCTCCTGCTGAGGAGCCAAGTCAAAGGGCAGACTGACATCAAAAATCAAAGTGGAAACGGCGGACTTGCGCACCATGCGGAAATCATGGACGGACAGTCTGCCGTCCTCTTTTTTCAGCACGGCTTCCACCGCTTTATGCAGCCCGTTCAGCTCCTCGTCATCGGTGATAACCGGGTCGTAATGGATCACCAGGTGAATGCCGTGCCTGGTCAGGCATTCCGTCTCAATTCGGTCGATGTACTCGTGGCACTGCATGGGATCGTCCTTTGCGTTCATCTCCACATGAATGCTGGCAAAACGCTGGCCGGGGCCATAGTCATGAACCATGAGGTCGTGGTAGCCCAGCACAGCGGGGCAGCTGCGCACCTCCCGCACGATGGTCTGTCGGGTTTCGGGATCCGCCGCCTCGCCCAGCAAGGGGCTGATGGTGTCCCTGGCCATAAAGGCCCCGGAAATCAGAATAAACAGTGCCACAGCAGCGCCGGCATAGCCGTCGATTTCCAGCCCCGTCCAGCGGGCAATGAGCGCCGCCGCCAGAACCGCCGAGGTGGTGATCACATCGTTGCGGCTGTCTGCCGCCGTGGCTAGGAGCGCCGTGGAATGGATCCGCTTGCCCAGGCTGCGGTTGAACAGGCACAGCCACAGCTTCAGGGCAATGGAGCCCAGCAGCACCAGCACCGTGACCCAGGTAAATTCCGTGGCGGCAGGGTGCAGAATTTTCTCCCAGGAGGATCTCAGCAGCTCGAAGCCGATTAAAATAATCAGAAAAGACACCGCCAGGCCGGACAGGTATTCATAGCGGGCGTGGCCGTAGGGATGGTCGGGATCCGCCGGCTTTTCCGCCAGCCGGAATCCCACCAGCGTGACGACGGAGCTGACCGTATCGGACAGATTGTTCATGCCGTCGGCTACAATGGACACAGAGGATACCAGGCTGCCCACTGCCAGCTTTGCCGCCGCCAGCAGCAGGTTGCAGGCCACCCCCACCGTGCCGCTGAGCTTGCCAACGGTCATACGAAGCGCCGCTTCATCGCCCTGGGCGCATTTTTTGCTGCACAGGCGCAGAAAAAATTCCGTCATAACTTGGCCTCCTGTGAAAGGAATGTCCGAAGGGTTCGTAAATCCACCCAAATAACGCATTCCGTTCGATTTGTGTGCGCTGCGGGTGGGGGTAAACTCCTTCGTAGATACTGCAGATGATCAATTTCAATGTCGCATGATATGAAAATCGGCTTTCCTGCTGTTGAAGAAAGCCGATTTTGGAGGTACCGCCCAGATTTGAACTGGGGAATCAAGGTTTTGCAGACCTTTGCCTTACCACTTGGCTACGGTACCATATGAAATAAGCAACGCTATGCGTTGCTTATCCTTTGGAGCGGGTGACGAGGCTCGAACTCGCTACCTCCACCTTGGCAAGGTGGCGCTCTACCGGATGAGCTACACCCGCATCATGGTGCCTCCGGTCGGAATCGAACCAACGACACGGGGATTTTCAGTCCCCTGCT
>CAYLHM010000100.1:0-4425 GCA_964383485.1 uncultured Oscillospiraceae bacterium | reverse complement strand
ATCTATAAGACGCTGCACATCACCATCCCGGAGGATCTGGATTATACGAATGTATTTGAGGAGCTGCTTGCGCAGTACGCCTCCTCCTGGGAGCTGACGAATGTGAAAACCACCAACATGGGCAGCCTGTTCCGGCTCACCTATGAGCTGACACTCAAAAATCCCGGCGTGGAAAAGGAACTGATCGATAAATTGCGCTGCCGGAACGGGAACCTGGAAATCAGCATTTCCAGGCAGGAAACCACAACAACCGGACTGTAGAAAGGGGAGGAACACACATGAACAGAGCTTGGAAAAGGAGCGCCCTGGCGCTTTGCCTTGCCTTGCTTTTGCTGCTGAGCGGATGCAAGGAGGAAACCGTCATCGGAAGCGGTACGGCCGGAAGCACCGATGGGACACCGTCTGCAACAGAGCAGGGGGCAGCGACGGTCGTTGCGGTGTCCGATATGTTTAGCAACCGGGACTATGAGGTGGGGTATGACGAAACTGCGGCTGCCTATATTACACTGAACGGCAGCTCTGCGCAGTGCAGCTCCGATGCGGTGCGGATCGACGGCTCCACCGTCACCATCATCGACGAGGGGACCTATGTCCTCTCCGGGACACTCACGGACGGCATGATCATCGTGGATGCGGACAATACGGATAAGCTGCAGCTGGTGCTGGACGGCGTATCTGTAAACAGCAGCACCTCCGCCGCCCTCTATGTCCGGCAGGCGGATAAGGTCTTTATCACCACGGCGGCAGACTCCGAAAACACGCTGACCAACGGCGGGGAATTTGTTGCCATTGACGAGAACAATATTGATGCCGCCGTGTTCTCCAAGGACGATCTGACCTTCAACGGGCAGGGCAGCCTGACCGTGGAGTCCCCCGCCGGTCACGGCATCGTATCCAAGGATGATCTGGTGTTCACCAGCGGAACCTATACGGTTTCCTCTGCAAGCCAGGGCCTGAACGGCAAGGAAAGCGTTCGGATCGCCGGCGGCACCTTTACCATTACCGCCGGGAAGGACGGGATCCATTCGGAGAATGCAGACGATGCCTCCCTGGGCTTTGTGTATATCTTAAGCGGCGCCTATACGATCACAGCGGAGGGTGACGGGATCAGCGCCTCCAACACGCTCCAGATCGACGGCGGCAGCTTTACCATAACAGCCGGCGGCGGCAGCGAAAACGGCTCCAAGGCCAGCTCGGACAATTACGGCCAGTTTATGGGCGGGCGCGGCCCCATGCAGCAGCCAAACACGGGAACCACCGATGAAAGCACCAGCATGAAGGGCATCAAGGCCAGCGGAAATCTGACGGTCAGCGGCGGCACCTTTGTTGTGGACTCCGCCGACGACAGCATTCATTCCAATGCTTCCATCACCGTCAGTGCCGGCACCTTTGCGCTTGCATCCGGCGACGACGGCATCCACGCCGATGAAACGCTGACCATTCAGGACGGCGCCGTCATCACGATCACGGAAAGCTACGAGGGGCTGGAGGGCCTTACCGTTGACATTTCCGGGGGAGAGATCTCCATTGTTGCCACAGATGATGGGATCAACGCCGCAGGCGGCGCCGATTCCAGCGGCATGGGCGGCAGAGATACGATGTTCGGCGGCGGAGGGGGCTTCTCTTCCTCCGGCGGCAGCATGAACATTTCCGGCGGCAGCATCGATATCCACGCCTCCGGCGATGCCCTGGACTCCAACGGCACGCTCACCATAACCGGCGGCTCCATTACGATTTCCGGCCCCAATTCGGGAGATACCTCCATCCTGGACTACGGCTCCACGGGAACCATCAGCGGCGGCACCTTCATCGGTACCGGGGCCACCAGCATGGCGCAGAATTTCAGCTCCGGCTCCACGCAGGGCGCCATCCTGGTATCGGTGGGAAATCAGACGGCGGGCACCACGGTCACGCTGAAGGATTCTAACGGGAATGTGCTACTGACCCGGGAAACGGATCAGGCCTTCTCCTGTGTCATTTTAAGCTGCCCGGATATCGTGCAGGGCGGCACTTATACGATTGTCGTTGGCTCCTCCGAGATGTCCGTTACCATGAGCAGCCTAGTGTATTCCAGCTCCGGCGGCATGGGCGGAAACCAGCCCGGTAATATGGGCGGCGGAA
The DNA here is from genome assembly GCA_964383485.1 of uncultured Oscillospiraceae bacterium. Classification (GTDB taxonomy): domain Bacteria; phylum Bacillota; class Clostridia; order Oscillospirales; family Oscillospiraceae; genus Faecousia. Next base: position 2,304 of record CAYLHM010000100.1, on the reverse strand, counting down.
TGTGGGGCGGCGGAGGCGGCAGGCCGTAAAAATTGCACTGGGGGCTGCCCGGACAGAACCGGCAGCCCCTTTCCGGCACCCAACCGGGGAAAATGGAGGCGGAGCGATGAGAAAACATCTATGGGCTGTCTGCTATGGGCTTCTTCTGGCTGCTTTTACCGCTTACCTGGCGCTGGACACCTTTGTGCTGCCCAGGGTCTATTCCGTTGTGGACGGCCCGCAGGGAAGCGGCGTTTCCTCCCAAGCGGAACAGGAGGATACGGGCCGGGAGCAGGGCGGCAATTCCCCGGCAGAGTCCTCCGATCATGAGGGCGCCGGGGAGGTAACGGTGACCGAAAACTCCTATGATGACGGAAATATCCGCATCACCGTCACGGAATACCGGGAATATGATACCTCCATCTATGTGGCCGAGGTGTTCCTGTCCTCCCCGGAATATCTGCAAACGGCGTTTGCGCAGGGTGTCTACGGAAAGAATGTCACGGAAAAGACATCGGCCATTGCCGCAGATAACGGCGCAATTTTGGCCATTAACGGGGATTACTACGGCTCCCAGGAACGCGGCTATGTTTTGCGCAACGGCGTTGTTTACAGGAGCGAAGCGGCTCCGGGGCAGGAGGATCTGGTCATTTACGGGGACGGGCGCTTTGAACTCATCAACGAAAGCGAGATCTCTGCGCAGGCGCTTCTGGAAAAGGGCGCCGCACAGATTTTGTCCTTCGGCCCGGCGCTGGTAGGCAGCGGCGCCGTTTCCATCTCCGAGGACGAGGAGGTCGGAAAGGCCAAGGCCAGCAACCCCCGCACCGCAGTTGCCCTTGTGGACGATCTGCACTACCTGTTCATCGTATCAGACGGGCGGACGGACGAGAGCGAGGGGCTGAGCCTTTATGAGCTTGCCGTATTTGCCCGGGGGCTTGGTGCGCAGACGGCCTACAATCTGGACGGCGGCGGCTCCTCTACAATGGTTTTCAATGGGGCGGTCGTCAATCAGCCGACCACCAGCGGACGCACCGTCAAAGAAAGGAGCGTGAGCGACATTGTCTATATTGGTTACTGAGAAGGATCCCGGGGCCATCAGACGGTGGGCGTTTTCCTATCTCCTGATCGCGCTCTGCTGTATGCTGTTTGGCGCCGTATATGAGCGGTTCAGCCACGGGGTTTACTCCGGCTTTATGCTGTACGCCTTTGCCGTCCCGCTGGTGGGCGGCACCCTGCTTTGCTTTCTGCTGGATCAATTCAGCAGGACCTGGATGCCCGGCCGGCTTATTCGGAACCTCTATCATTCCGGCATTGCCGCCTGGACGGTGGGATGCTTGTTCCAGGGCGTACTGGAGATCTACGGAACCACCAACAGACTGACGGCGGTGTATTGGATCGTCGGCTTTTGCTTTACCGCCGCAGCGGCTGCGGGGTATGGGCTTTCGGTTCTCTGGAGCGCCAGGCAGAGGGGCCGGGCCTGAGCTGAGGAAGCTCTGAATAAATCGTCTGCGGCGAGCGGCGGATCCTTTCCGTCCGCTCGCCCTTGCGATTTACGGGAGGACTGCCGGAATTTTCCCCAGTTTCCGCCCGTGTGTTTGTCAGCTCGGAGGAGACACATGATACCGCCATAAAAATTTTTTGGAAAAAAAGAAAAAAAGTACTTGCAATTTCCCCGTGGGCGCTGTAAAATAGAACCGACTATAGGGAAAGCTATGCGCATTCCGCCGCCCGCAGGCGGGGAAGGCTCTGCGTGTATGTTCGATTTTGCCTGCCTGATTGAGGCTTTGGCACACATAAAGTCCGGCGTTGGCGCCGGAGATTTTGGGTATCTTTAGGGGTGAAGAGCATGAGGAATACTGTTAAAAGTTATTTGCGTCAGCTTCGCAAGGACCGCACCCGGCAGCACAGGCTGATCGCCTTGCTGGCCTGCCTGTCCATCGTGGTTGCCGGCGGTACGACCTGGGCGCTGCATATGACCGGCGAAAGCCAGACCGGGCAGACCTACTGCGGCCACGAGGAGCATCAGCACACTGCTGAATGTGAAGTGAAGACGCTGGTTTGCGGCCTGACGGAAGGGGAGAGCCATACCCATACCGACGCCTGCTACGAAGCCCAGTCCGTTCTCACCTGCACCCAGGCCGAGCATACCCATGGGGAGAGCTGCTACGATGCGGACGGGAATTTGATTTGCACCCTGGACGAGCATACCCACACAGAAACCTGCTACACCACCCAGCAGGTGTTGACCTGCGGCCTGGCGGAAGGGGAGCGCCACACCCACACCGACGCCTGCTACCAGACCACCTATACCTGTGGTATCGAGGT
>CAYLHM010000099.1:0-4426 GCA_964383485.1 uncultured Oscillospiraceae bacterium | reverse complement strand
GCGCCACATCCACCCCCAGCTCTGCGGCCATCAGGCCGGCCAGGTGGGCCACCTCGATGGAGTGGTTCAGCACATTCTGGCCATAGGAGGTGCGGTACTTCTGGCGGCCCAGGATCTTCACCAGCTCCGGGTTCAAATTGTGAATGCCGGTTTCATAGCAGGCCCGTTCGCCCTCCTCCCGGATGGTGCGGTCCACCTCCCGGCGGGCCTTTTCCACCGTTTCCTCAATGCGGGTGGGGTGGATGCGGCCATCGGCAATGAGCTTTTCCAGCGCCAGCCGGGCAACCTCCCGGCGCACCGGCTCAAAGCAGCTCACGGTAATGGCCTCGGGCGTATCGTCGATGATCAGATCCACGCCGGTGATGGTCTCCAGCGTGTGGATATTCCGGCCCTCACGGCCAATGATCCGGCCCTTCATCTCGTCGTTGGGCAGGGGCACTACGGAAACGGTGGTCTCCGCCGTATGGTCAGCGGCGCAGCGCTGAATGGCGATGGACAGGATCTCCTTGGCCTTTTCCTCGGCCTCGTCCTTGAGCTGGGCCTCGATGGCCTTCAGCTTCATGGCGGAATCGTGCTTCGCCTCCTCCTCCACGCTGTGGATCAGAAGCTGCCGGGCTTCCTCCTGGCTCAGGCCGGAGATGCTCTCCAGGGTGGTGAGCTGGCGCTGGCGGTAGTCCTCGGCCTCGGCCTGGACCTTGGCTATATGCTCCTGCTTTTTGGAAAGCTCGTCCTCCTTGCGCTCGAAAGCATCGTTTTTCTTGTCCAGGGCTTCCTCTTTCTGCTGGAGACGGCGCTCCTGCTTGCTCAGCTCCGCCCGCCGTTCTTTCACTTCTTTTTCGTACTCTGTGCGTGATTTATGGATCTCGTCCTTGGCCTCCAGGAGCATTTCCTTTTTGCGGCTCTCGCCGCTGTGAATGGCCTCATTGATCAGCCGGGTCGCCTCTGCCTCCGCAGAGCCGATTTCCCGCTCGGCAACCTTTTTGCGATAGGTCACACCAACGAAAAAACACGAACCGCCGGCCACCAGGCCAACAGCCAATGCGATCAAAATTACCTGCAACGGTCCCATAATGTCCATGCACACCTCCTCTTTTAGAATGAATGGCGATGAGGGGGTGGCGCAGAACGCCTATGAATTTGTATCAGATTATGGCAAAAATCTAATCAAACGCCATCAGGCGAAAAACGCATACCCCGGCATCCGCCGGATATCCATGAAACATTGCACCGGGAACCCCCAAAACCGATCGCCAGGGAGCCTCCCAGGGCAATGCACACTGTTCCACGGTTATTGTAGCGTCAAAACCGCCGAATGTCAAGTACAATTCGAAGATGTGGGAGAATTTTTCTTTTACAGTGTCGGGCGGCTGCGACACAGAAATTTGTCGAAAATCTTTGAATTTACCGAAAAATATTGCACAAATTCCGGGATTTTACGGGAAGGAAAGTTTCCATTTTTTCTTTTCTGGAGAAAATAAAGATCCTTCGATCCCGGCCTTTTACGGTTATTGAACAATTTATAATGACCTGATAATTATAATAAAAGGTCAAATATCTGCGTTTTAGTTCCTTTTTTGCCGGAATTGGAGCTTGTGCTCATTTTACCAAAAAATTCCCGGAAAAATTCAAGAAAATCGGCAAAGTTCATGAAATTTGGGAACTTCGTCTATTGACCGGCCGCCGTTTTTTTGATATCATAATACCATCCTGAAAACAAGGAGGTTCACACAATGTTCCTGGAAATTTCCACGATCCTTTGGCTGGCCGCACTGGTGGTTTTTGCCGTTATCGAGGCAAGCTGCCCCTGCCTGCTGTCCATCTGGTTCTGCGCCGGTTCCCTGGCCGCTGCCATCGCCGCCGAGCTGGGCGCACAGATCTGGCTGCAAATTCTGCTGTTCGCAGCGGTGTCCGTTGCGCTGCTGGCCTGCCTGCGGCCTTGGGTCAAGAAATATGTAAAGCCCCATGTCGTCGCCACCAATGCCGACAGTCTGATCGGTCAGGAGGCCATCGTCCTCCATTCCATTGATAATGTGGCCGCACAAGGGCAGGCTAAGGTCAACGGCATGGAGTGGAGCGCCCGCAGCAGCAGCGGTCAGCCGATCCCGGAGGGCGCAAAGGTGCGGATCGACCGCATCGAGGGTGTCAAGCTCTTTGTCACCCCGGTGGAAGTCCCCGTCGGCAAGTGATCGGGCAAAAAAGGCAGGCGCCGATCCCCTGACCCGGCTTGGGTCAAATAGTATTATGTAAACCAGCGGAGGAGTCCGCAAAAATAACATTTGGGAGGAAAAACTATGCCATTTATCATCGGAGCATTGATCATCATCGCCATTCTCGTGCTGATCACCAACCTGTATGTGGTTCAGCAGTCCCGGGCCTATGTCATCGAGCGCCTGGGCGCTTTCCGGGCCGTCGAGGGCGTGGGCATCCACTTCAAGGTTCCCTTTGTGGACCGCATCGCCAAGCGGGTCAGCCTGAAGGAGCAGGTGCTGGACTATCCGCCTCAGCCTGTGATCACCAAGGATAATGTCACCATGCAGATCGACACCGTGGTGTACTATCAGATCACCGATCCCAAGCTGTACTGCTACGGCGTGGAGCAGCCCATGATCGCCATGGAAACCCTTACCGCCACCACCCTGCGGAACATCATCGGCGAAATGGAGCTGGATCAGACCCTGACCAGCCGTGATGTGGTGAACACCAAAATGCGTGCCATTCTGGACGAGGCCACCGACCCCTGGGGCATCAAGGTCAACCGGGTGGAGCTGAAGAACATTCTGCCCCCCGCCGACATTCAGAACTCTATGGAGAAGCAGATGAAGGCCGAGCGTGACCGCCGGCAGGCCATTTTGCAGGCCGAGGGCAAGAAGAAGTCCGACATTCTGGTGGCCGAGGGCGAAAAGGAGTCCGCCATTCTCCGGGCCGATGCCGAGAAGCAGGCCGCCATTCTCCGGGCCGAGGCGGAAAAGCAGGCTGCCATTCTGAAGGCCGACGGCGAGGCTCAGGCCATCCGTGCCGTGCAGCAGGCCCTGGCCGACTCTCTGGAGCTGCTGAACGAGAAGGCCCCCAACGATGCCGTGCTGCGGCTGAAAGCCATCGAGGCCATGCAGAAGGTGGCCGACGGCAAGGCGACCAAGATCATCATTCCCAGCGAAATGCAGGGCCTGGTGGGTCTGGCCAATGGCATTGTGGAGGGTGTGAAGGAGTAAGGCCATGGCAGAGGAGAAGCGGTTTGTCAAAATCTACGCCCAGGGCGGATTTGCCGGCAGCATGGAAATCTGGGTGGATCAGCAGACCGGGGTGAACTATTTGTTTACCCAAAGCGGCCACGCCGGCGGCCTGACGCCCCTGCTGAACCGGGACGGCAGCCCTGTGATCTCCACCATCCATTCCACCCGCGAATAAAGGAAGCTCTGAATAAACGCTCCCCCGCCCCCGGTACGCCGGGGGCGGCTTTTTCTTTGGGGAAAGGATCTGCGGAAATGTTGCAAGTTGACATAAAACCTGAAAATCTGTCGAAATCGAGGGCGGGGTTACATAAGTTTTCCACTTTTCCACAGAGTTATCAACATTCAAACAGGGAAAAACCCCGCAATTTCCTGGAATTACGGGGTTTATTAAGGGAGTTATCCACAGTTGTCAACAAATTGTGGAAAACCGGGTTGGTTTACAGAACATCATACTGCACCCTGGCGGCGAATACCCGTCCCCGGTCGCCCCGGGCCTCTACGGTCAGGCTCTGCTCGGCATCCAGTTCCCAGCTCAGCTCCATTTGGTCGCCCTCCCGGGCCTCCTGGGCGTAATGCACCACAAATTCCCTGGGGCAGTGCGCCCGGTGGAAGGGCGCGGGCAGGGTGTCCTGCACCCAGTCCATATAGCGGCAGTTGTTCATGTGCAGGTTCCAATCCAGGTCGGAAAAGCGCACCTGGCGCAGGCAGTGGCTGCCCAGGCCCTTGATCGCCAGGGCGCCCGGCACGGTCAGCTCTCCGCCCCGGAGGGTGCCTGCCACCACCACACCGCTTTTGCCGGGCAGGATCAGGCTGCGGCTTTGAAGATCCATCAGCACCCACAGGCTCACGGAGCGGAACAGCTCCTTGCCCTGTGCGTCATAGGCGCAGGCGGCACGGGGATAGGCCGTGCGGGTGGTGGGCATGGGCCAGGTCTCCACGGTGACGGTCTCATAGGCCCCCGGCAGGCGGGCGATCTGCACCCGGTGGCGGATCACCGCCCAGAACAGCCCCAGCTTTGCCAGGCTCTCCCGGTCGGTGCCCAGCAGGGCGCTGTGGTCCCCGGCGGACTCCTGCATGAGGTCCAGCACCCGGCTCAGCTTCAGCCGGTCGAAGCCGTCCACTTCGGTGCTGCGGATGTGAAAGGAACGCTGAAAAACTTCTTCCAATTTCAAAAATCTCCTTGATGCTTATACTTA
>CAYLHM010000098.1:0-4464 GCA_964383485.1 uncultured Oscillospiraceae bacterium | reverse complement strand
TACAGCCCCACCTTGGCGCTTTTTAGCAGCAGCGATATCGCCTGGGTGATGGATTTGCGGGTATCCTCGTCCAGATTTTTCAGGGATTTCAGCATCGTTTTCGTGCTGGAAAGCCAGTTCTCGCTGAGATCCCGGAAGGTGGCGGCTTGCGTGCCCTCCATGATCTCGTAGACCGTGTCCACCAGAATTTCCCGCTGCCGTGGCTCCATCTGGGCGATCCACTCCTTTAATGTATAATCCACAAAGCGGCTGCCGTTGGTCACGGTTTCCAGGTAGGAAAAGCGGTTCCGCCAAATCTCCCAGGAATAGATATCGTGCTGCAAGGGCATCACCGTCCGGTCGCTGTGGACGATGGCATACTGCTCCTCGTGTCCCAGGAGCAGCCCCACAATGGAGGACTGGGGGACTATGGTTTTCACCCGGCCGCAGATGGCCTGATAGCCCGGCGCCTGCAGCACCCGGTCGTCGAAGCCGGGGCCGTCGTAGTTATACACGGCCTGAATACGCTCTTGGACAGCCGGCTCGCAAAATGCAGCGGCATACACCGCCAGGTTGCCGCCCTTAGAATGCCCGCCCAAAATCCACCGGCCGGGGAAACGGGCCGCCATGCGCCGAGTGTAGTCCACCGCCAGCTCCTGGGCCTGCACCGGGCAGACAAAGCTCATGTTGAAATCCTCTTTCCAGCCCACCAGGGTATTGTCCGTGCCCCGGAAGGAAATGTACTGCAGATCCCCCGCCAGATGCAAGGTGGTGGCGGAAAACTGGGTTTCCGCATCTGTTTGGTTTACATAATCCAGCAATTCCATATCGCCAAACCGGGGGCTGTCCCCCAGGGCCGACAGGAGGCGGATGTCCTCCTCCCGCAAAAAGGCAGCCGGATTCGTATCTGCCAGGGCCAGCAGCTCCCTGGCCGCCTCGCCCACGGTCAGGGCCGTCTGCGGTTTCCAAATGCCGTCAAAGGGCATATAGGACAGCCGGGCCAAAATCACCCCGTCCACCTCGTTCAGCGGGCTTTGCTCCAGGGACAGATCCCCCCGCCACTGCAAATAATCGAAAATATCAGCCATTATTCATCGCTCCATCATACCGCTCATCCCGGAAAACCAGATGCGCCCGATCACCTCGGACAGCTCCTCCATGCTCTGCCTGCGGCCGGAGGTGAACCAGCTCTGGTACACGGCAAACATTCCCGAAAGGGAATAGCTGGCCACGATCTCCAGGGTGTCATCGTCCAGCCCGGTCTTGCCCGCCAGGGACTGGGTGATGCGGGTCTTGAGGCGCAGCGCGATCTTGGTGACCAGCCGCCAGTTCCGATTCATGCTGAGCAGGTGGCCGTAAAATTCCAGATCCCGGCTGACAATGGCCGTGAGCTTCTCGAACAGCGCACGGGGATGCTCCATATCCCGCTTGAAATCAAAATCCCGAATGGCTTCGTCAAAGGCGTTGACCACTTCGTTTTCGATCTCGTCCACCACCTGGTACACACCCCGGTAATAATGGTAAAAGGTCTTGCGGTTGATATCCGCCGTGTCCGCAATATCCTTCACGGTGATCTCATCGATCTCCTTTTGGGCCAGCAGCTCCGCAAAGGCGTTGCGGATCGCCCGCTTGGTTTTGATCACCCGGCGATCCGTTTTTTTCGTTTCCTGTTCCATATTCTACTCCTCTTGAACGCTCTGTGCGGCAGGATTACGCAATATACCCAAATATGTATCTTATGCCACACAAATGCCATTTTATGTCCATTGTTTTCATGAACCGTTTCTATTATAATACACATGTGAGGCATAAGTCAAGTTTTTGCCGGAAATTGTCGATTGGATCGGAGGGTGCCGTATGCGGAAGGACATCAAGCCTGTGGACTACCGGGGCCTGCGCTGGAGCAACCTCACCAGCCCCCAATATCGGCACCTGCTGCTCCTGCTGTACTGGCCGATCTACCTGCTGTCCTTTTTAATAATTGAGCGGTTCCTGGATGCGAGCTATACGCCGGTTCACTGTTTTCTGGACGATTGGATCCCGTTTTGTGAATATTTTGTCGTATTTTATGTGTTCTGGTTTATTTTTTGGATTGGTATGCTGGTCTATACCCTGCTGTATGAGCCGGCGACCTTCCGGCGCATGATGTGGTTTTGCATACTCACCTTTTCCACAGCCGTTGCCATCTATGTGATCTTCCCCAACTGCCAGAACCTCCGCCCCACAGAGTTTGAGCGGGACAACCTGTTCGTGGACATCGTTCGCCTGCTGTACTGGATCGATACCAACACCAATGTGTGTCCGTCCCTCCATGTGGTTGCCTCCGTGGCGGTGGTGTTTGCCGCCCGCGATTCCAAGCGCTTCTCCGGCTTCGGCTGGCAGCTCACCGTCACCGTGCTGGCGGTTCTGATCAGCCTGTCCACCGTGTTTATCAAGCAGCATTCCGCCGTGGATGTGCTGGCGGCGCTGCCCCTGTGCGCCCTGGGATATCTGGTCTGCTTCCGCAAACGGGGGCGGTCGCGGAAGCCCAGCGAATAATGCGTGTACCGATACCCCTGGCATCGGTACTTTTTTTACAGGCATTTTACAGTTTTCTATTGAAAAAATCTTTGCGTTCCTATATAATAATATAACAATGTAAAATGGCAAAAAAGGAGGAATTTTCCATGCCTATTGAAAAAGCGGCCCTTTTACAGCATTTTTCCCAGGTCTTTCAGGCAGATGCCCGATATATTTTTTCTGCCCCCGGCCGGACGGAGCTGGGCGGCAACCACACCGATCACCAGCACGGCTGCGTCCTGGCGGCGGCCATTGATTTGGAAACCGTGGCAGCCGTGGCCGAAAACGGCACCCGCACGGTGCGCATTCAGTCCGAAGGCTATCCCATTTGTTCGGTTTCCATGGACGAGCTTTCCGTAGATCCCGGCCTGTTCGGCACCACCCAGGCGCTGATCCGGGGCGTGATCGCCAAATTTGTCCAGCTGGGCCACGAGATCCGGGGCTTTGATGCCTATGTCTGCTCCACGGTGCTGCCCGGCAGCGGCCTTTCCAGCTCGGCAGCCTTTGAGGTTCTGATCGGCACCATCCTGAACGGCCTGTTCCACTGCGGCCGGACGGCTGTGGAGATCGCCCAATTCGGCCAGTATGCCGAGAATGTCTACTTTGGCAAGCCCAGCGGCCTGATGGACCAGATGGCCTCCTCCGTGGGCAACATCATCTCCATCGACTTTGCGCAGGATCCGCCGGTGATCACCCCCATTCCCTTTGATTTTGCCGCCAGCGGCCATGCCCTGTGCATCATCGACTCCGGGGCGGACCATGCCGACCTCACCGATGCCTATGCCGCCATTCCCGGCGAGCTGAAGGAAGTCTGCCGGTTCTTTGGCAAGGAATATCTCCGGGATATTCCCGAGGAAGAATTTTATGTAAACCTCCCGGCCCTCCGCCCCGCCGTGGGCGACCGGGCGATCCTCCGGGCCATTCATGTGTACGAGGACAACAAGCGTGTCCAAAAGCAAGTGGAAGCCCTGAATGCCGGAGATTTCGATGCCTTTCTGGCTCTGGTTCGCGCCTCCGGCCAGTCCTCCTGGATGTATCTGCAAAATGTCATCCCCGCCGGAAGCACCCGGCACCAGGAGCTTGCCCTGAGCCTTGCCCTGGCAGGCCGCCTGCTGGGTAGCCGGGGCGCCTGCCGGGTCCACGGCGGCGGCTTCGCCGGGACGATCCAGGCCTTTGTACCCAATGATCTGCTGGAGCATTTCCGTAACGGCATGGAAGCCGTGCTGGGTGCCGGAAGCTGCCATGTGCTGTCCATTCGCAAGGACGGCGGCACCATGGAGGTGCTGTGATGGATGCCACTATTTTAGCCCTGGTATCCTATGCGGAAAGCTGCGGCCTGATCCAGCCGGAGGATCACATCTGGGCCGTGAACCGGCTGCTGGAAATTCTGGGGCTGGACAGCATCGAGCCTGTCCCGCCCGCCGCCGCTCCCCTGCACGAGCTGCTGGAAGCTCTGACGGAGGATGCCGTCCGCCGGGGGCTTTGCCCGGATAACCAGGTGGCCCGGGACCTGTTCGACACCAAGCTCATGGGCGCCCTGACACCCCCGCCCCACGAGGTGCGCAGGGAGTTCCGCCTCCTCTACGCCCAAAGCCCCCAGGCCGCCACGGACTGGTACTATCAGCTCTGCTGCAACAGCAACTATATCCGCCGGGATCGCATTGCCAAAGACCAGAAATGGGTCTACCCCAGCATCTATGGCAATCTGGACATCACCATCAACCTGTCCAAGCCGGAAAAGGACCCCAGAGCCATTGCGGCGGCGAAAAATGCGCCCCAGTCCGGCTATCCCAAATGCCAGCTCTGCGCCGAAAACGAGGGCTACGCCGGGCGCATGAACCACCCGGCCCGGCAAAACCACCGGATCATCCCCCTGACCATCGGGGGCGGGGACTGGTTTTTGCAGTATTCCCCCTATGTGTACTA
>CAYLHM010000097.1:0-4503 GCA_964383485.1 uncultured Oscillospiraceae bacterium | reverse complement strand
CATTATACCGGTACCCACGGGTTCCCCATTGTCTACTGTAATAATACATCTAATCGGCCCTCTAATCATGCCCATTTGGGCAAGGAACAAGTCCGCTGTCCCGGGCAGAAAAATCGCCCCCGCCCATCCGGCGGAGGCGATTAGGGTTCTAGGGAAGCTCTGATGAAATCGGCAAGGGCGGACGGCAAGGGATTTTTCGTCCGGAAAAGACGTGGAAAAGGGCGGAATACTGGAGGTATTTCTCCTTTTTCTGTCCGCATTCCTGGTGGAAAAGGCCCGCCGCTGAAGCCGCAAACGATTTCATCGGAGCTTCCATAGAACAGAAAAAAGCAGGACGATTGCAAGGCCCGGCCTGCTTTTTCTGTAAAAAATCGCAGAGGAGCCGCCCTACCCTTCCCCGTGGAAGGGCAAGGACGGTTTCGTTGTTATAAAGGCTCTGCTATCCGACCAAGGTGTCTTCTTCAGTAACGGAGCCAAAGGTCACATGCTCCTGGATCCAGGCGGTGGCCTGTCCCTGCTGGTAGATCGAGATGGATCGAGTAATGCTGTTGTATGTCCCGTTGTAGTAGCTGGTGTTGGTTTGCAAATACAGATCATAATCCCAATCATATTCGCCATAACTTTCGCCATATTCGTTCATCTGCTGCTCGTATGGCTGGCTCCGGAAAACCCACAGCTGCGCCATGATGCCTGCCTCGCAGTCCTGCTTGATCGCCTCCAGCAGTTCCTGAATTTCCTCACGGTCAGTCAGCTCCACGGTGCAGCCAGTGGCCGTTTCGCAGATCTCTATATACTTCACGCCGCTGGCGAACTGCTCCCAATCCTCGTAGCCCAGCACACGCTCCGGGGCGCTGTATTCTGTGCGCAGCGGCTCCAGATCCCCCGCAGTCAGGTAGTAGCTGCGCTTGCGGGTGCTTCCGTCCTTGAGCTGGTAGCTGATGGATACATAGCTTGTCGAGCTGTCATAATACCAATAGCTCCCGCTGCCGGATGTGCGCCCGTTGGCGATGGCCTGCTTGTGTGCGGCAATGGCCTTTTCAATTTCCTCCGGCTCGGTCAGCTCCAAGATCGAGCTGCCGGAGCTATTGCTCACGGTCACAGAGCTGACGCTGTCGATTTCCGGCGTCCAGCGGGTCAGACCCAGGGGATCCAAATCGGTGACCCAGACGGAAAGCCCCAGGGCGGCCATGAAAATGGCGCAGTATAGGAAGCTCTTGGGCTGGAACACCCGCACGGTGCGCTGCAGGAGCATCCGGCTGGTGAAGTAGCCCACCGCCAGGCCCACCAGCAGCCAGGCCACATAGCTGTCCACGAACGCCTCCCCCAGCAGGGCAAACACGGCGCCCACGCACAGGGTGTAGATCACGGTGAACACCGGGTTCAGCACCCGAATGGCCACGAAATCCCCCGCACATTCCAGCGCCCGCCGCCGGTATAGCAGCAGGGCCAGTCCCAGGGCCGCCAGGCCCAGCACGGCCAGGACAGCGGGATAGACCCAGGCCGACCAGTGGATCTGGAACGCCTGCATACGCTGGCTGGCGGTCATGTCCCAAAGACTTTTGTTCGTTTCAAAGCCGAAATATTCCCGGCCGCTCGTCAGGGTCACTACGGGGCAGAGCTTGTAAAAGATGTCCCCCTCCAGCTCCAGCCCGGGGAGCTGGGGCATATACACCAGCTGGATAAAGCCATAGGCCAGCCCGGAGATGAAGTTGATGATGGCGTACACCAGCACCATGGCAATGCGGTTGCCGGTACACATACAGCTCAGCACCGCCACGCCAAAGAAGAACACAAACCCCAGCGCCGACACGGCGATCCACAGCAGCGGTACGAACCAAAATTCCCCCATGCTCAGGGCCACCAGGAGCATCACCACCAGGTGGGGCACCAGGGAGTAGCACAGCCCGGCGGCCACATGGCTCAAAAACCAGGTCTCCCGCCGCAGGGGCAGGGCGTGGAGGGCGTTGCACATACGGCCCGTGAACAGGTCGCCAAACAGCACCTGGGCGCACAGGGCGGCATAAATCATATTGATGATGCCCATAGCCACCAGGAAGTCATTCAGGTTTTCCACCTGGTAGTAATTGGCGTTGTCCAGTTCGACGCCGGCCAGGGTGACCATCAGCCCGCCGATGAAATACAGCGCCCACAGGGGGGCAAAGCGGAACAGATCCTTGCGGAAAACGGTTCTAAAGGACGATGTTTTTAACTTCATAATTCACACCTCCCAATTCATAGATGAAAATTTCCTCCAGGGACAGGGGCAGCACATCGAAATAGGCCGGTGCCGCCTGGGCCACAAGCCCGCTGACCTCCTGTGCGCTGCCCCGCACCACCAGGGTGCGCAGCCGCCCGGACTGGCTCTCGTGCAGCACCTGCAGACCGTCTGGGACATCCCCCACGATCTGCAGCTTCACGGTGCTGCCCTGCATATCCTCCAGGCTCCGCTCCAGGAGCATTTTGCCGTGGTCCATAATGCCCACATGGTCGCAGATGTCCTCCAGCTCCCGCAGGTTGTGGGAGGATATCAGCACGGTGGTTTCCTTCTGGGCCACCTCCGCCAAAATCAGGCTCCACACCTGCCGGCGCATTACGGGGTCCAGGCCGTCCACCGGCTCGTCCAGGATCAGCACATCGGGCCGGGTGCAGATGCTCAGGTGGAACGCCGCCTGCTTCTGCATACCCTTGGAAAAGCGGCGGATCGGCCCCTTTTTCGGGAGCTGGAACACCTCGTACAGGCGGTTGAACAGATCCTCGTCAAAGCTGGGGTAGATGCCCCGGTAGTAGCGGTGCATTTCCTCCAGAGATGCGGAGGGGAAGTAGAAAATATCGTCCGGAATGTAGCCGATGCGGCGCTTCAGGGCGGTGTTCTCGTAGATGGGTGTCCCCTCCATGGTCACGGTGCCGCAGTCGGGGCGGTACACGCCGGTGAGAATGCGGATGGCAGTCGATTTTCCGGCGCCGTTCGGCCCCACCAGGCCGTAGACCGCACCCTTGGGCACGGTCATGGACAGGTCGTCCAGGGCCTTAAACCCGGAAAAGGTCTTGGTGACATTGGTGATTTCAAGCATGGTCTTCTCCTCCTTGTTCCTGCGTCCGGTGCATGGCCCCCTCCAGGCGATCCCGGATCTCCTGAGGACTGGTTCCCAGCGCCAGCAGCCGGGTGACCAGGGTGTCCAGATCCTTCAGCATTTTTTCCTGCTCTACCCGGTTGTAGATGGGCACGCCGCTGACGAAGCAGCCCTTGCCCGGCACCGTGGCGATCCAGCCCTGTATTTCCAGCTCCCGGTAGGAGCGGTGGATGGTGTTGGGGTTGATCGCCAGCTGGGTGGCCAGCTCCCGCACCGAGGGTAGCTGCTCGCCGGGCTGCAACACCCCTGCGACAATTTCCGCCCGAAAACCGTCGCAGATCTGGGCGTAGATCGGCCGGGCGTCCCGGTAATCTAACTGTAACATCGGATCCCTCCTTTACTGTACTAGTCTTATTAACACAGATAGTATAACATAGAACAGTTCCGTTGTCAAGCCCTGCGCTTCGGGCAAAATATACAAAAAATGCGGGCGTTTCTTATGAAATATATGAAAAAATCGGGACAATCGGTTGACTTTTTCCCGCCTTTGGACTATACTAAACCCAGAAGGGCAAAAGGAGTGTATCCGTTTTGAGAGAGCTTACTGTCTGGTCTGTGGCGCTGCGCATCTTCCTGGCCGTCATTTTCGGCGGGCTGGTGGGCATGGAGCGGGGCATGAAGAACCGCCCGGCAGGACTGAGAACCTATATGCTGGTATGTGTCGGCTCCTGCCTGATCATGCTGACCAATCAATATGTGTACGAGGCCACGCAGGCCGGGGACCCCATGCGCCTGGGCGCCCAGGTGGTCAGCGGCATCGGCTTTTTGGGCGCCGGCACCATCGTGGTGACCCGGCGGAACCATATCAAGGGCCTGACCACCGCTGCCGGGCTGTGGTCTGCCGCAGGTGTGGGCCTGGCCCTGGGCGTGGGCTTCTACGAGGGGGCCGTGCTGGCCGGTGTGTCGGTATTTTTGATCCTGGCCGCCTTTCAGCAGCTGGACCATCGGATGCACCAAAGCTCCAGGGTGCTGGATCTGTATATTGAAATGAACGAAAGCCTGAACGCCGGTGCCCTGCTGCGGGCCATCCGGGGCTTCGGCGTGGATCTGGACGAGGTGCAGCTGGACCGGGACACGGCCCTGGAGGAAAGCACCCGGGCGCTGCTGGTCACCCTGCGCAAGCCCCGGAAAACCTCCAAGGACGAGCTGCTGGAGCGGATCCGCAGCATCGACGGGGTCCTGCTGCTGGAGGAGCTGTGATTTTTCGCTATATATACCAAAAACCTGCGGCCAAGGAACCCCTCCGCCGCAGGTTTTATTATATATAGTATAGCTACGCCAACCTGCCGCCGCAGACGATTTATTCAACGGTTTCTTTTTTCACACAAAAAACAGCACACAGCCGATTTTGCTGTGTGCCGTTTTCCTTATA
>CAYLHM010000096.1:0-4522 GCA_964383485.1 uncultured Oscillospiraceae bacterium | reverse complement strand
AAGCTCGGCGGCCAGATCGCAGATCGCCTCGGCAGCGTTTTTGTTCAGAACCGTCTGCTGGCGCTGCCGCATGGCCTCGCACTGGGCCGGATCGTCCAGCAGGGAAAGGGCCTGGCGAATGCCGCTCCTGCGGAGCCTGAAAATGCGGCTCATGCCCCGCTCCTGGAAAAAGCGGGCGTTGACGGTTTCACAGCCTGGAATTGGGGGCAGATGGATCAAGGGAACGCCCATGGCCGCCGCCTCCGTGGAGCTCAGCCCGCCGGGCTTGCTCAGGTACAGGTCGCAGGCACGGAGATATTCCGCCATACGGTCGGTGCTTTCCAGCACGGTCATGTGCCCGGCGTATTTTTCTGCCAGCTTCTTGTAGATTTGTTCGTTATTTCCGCAGATCACAATGAGATGCGCCCGGCTGCCGCAGGCTCCATACAGCCGGTCTACGGTTTTCTCCAGCTTTCCGGCACCGATGCTGCCCCCGCAGATCAGCAGGTACCGCCCGTCCGCTTCCAGGCCCAGGGCTTTTCGGGCCTCCGCCTTGGAAACGGGGTGGGAAAAGTCCCGGCGGACGGGGATGCCCAAAGCGTAGAGCTTTTCCGCCGGAAGCCCTCTGCCCAGGAAATCGTCTTGAAGCTCCTGGGCCGGGATCACATAGGCATCGCAGTCCGTTTCCTCCGTAAAGGGAATGCAGGTATAGTCCGTGGCAATAAAAATGCTCTTGGGCACCGGCATTCCCTGATTTTTCATCTGGGTCAGAATTTCGGCGGGGAACAGGTGGGACACAAGAACCACATCGGCGGGGTTTTCCCGGAGATACTGCCCCAGCACGGCGGCCATCTTCCGATTGCAGAAATACACCGGCGAGCGGAAGGGCAGTCGCCGGTATAAATTGCCCAGGCAGTACACGATGCCGAAGCCGGCAGGGAAGCGCTGAGCCAGGGTGATATAAATGCGGTCGATCGTTTTCGCCAGGTTGGGGCTTTGCAGGGTGTAGGGATTGAGCAGCACAGCCCGGTCGCCCCGGCGGGTCAGCTCCTCCTGAATGGCGTAGGCGGCAGCGTTGTGGCCGCCGCCGGTGCCGCAGGATAAAATCAGTGCATCCATAGCAGCTTTACCTCGAATTTCTGCCGCTCCTCCTTGCTGAAATGCAGCCGGGTGAGGACAATGGCCGTCATGGCGAAGAACGCCAGCAGGATCTCCGGCTCACAGCCAAGGCACACCAGGCAGACCAGGGTGACCATGTAGCTGACAATGGTGCGGTGGAAATGGGTCTTTACCCGCACAACCACCGAGAACAGAATAAAGCACACAGCCAGGGTCAGGGCCGGCACGCAGTAGGGGAACAGGCCCAGCAGGCAGCCAAAGGTGACGGCGATCCCCTTGCCGCCCCGGAAGCGGAAGAACACCGGGAAGGCGTGGCCCAGCACCGGGGCAACCAGCACCGCAGTGGAGAGCAGGGGCCACTGGCTGAAATTGCCCCCCAGACGCAGGAAGCAGTACACGGGCAGAAAGCCCTTGGCCAGGTCCCCCAGCAGGGTCAGCGTGCCGCAGAGAAATCCGCCGTATTGGAAGGCGTTGGCGGTGCCGGGGTTGCCGTCCTTGCTGTGTTCCAAAATCTCCGGCTTGCCCAGCAGCCTGGCAAACACTCTTGCAGACAGGATACTTCCGGAAAGATACCCAATAACGGTGAAAAATATTCGGCTTTCCAAATGTTTACGCTCCTTTCCGGGGCTTTTTGCGCTTATATACAATAAAATAGGCGATCAGGCAGATGGGGACAGCCGCCAGAATATCCAAAACGGAATGCTGCTTCAGAAACACCGTGGACAGGGAGATCAGCAGCGCACACACGCCAAAGACGATCCGCCAGCCCAGGCTGTGAAAGTGCTTGCTGTGCCAGCCGCAGAACATCGCGGCCGCAGCACCGATCACATGGAGGGACGGGCACACATTGGTATTGGTGTCAAATTGGTAAAAGCCCGCCATAAAACGGGTCAGCAGATTGTCCCGGGGGAACACTTCGGGGCGCAGCTCCTGACAGTTTGGAAACAGGATATAAATCACAGTGGCCGCCGAGTAGGTAATGATGATGAACTGCATCATCTTCCTGAACGAGCGGACATCCAGCAGCGCACTGTAAACCAGCATACCCACCAGGGCAACGAACCAGAGCAGATAGAAAAACACAAAGTATTCACAAAATGGAATGGCATCGTCCAGGGGGCAGTACATGGGGAAGTAGTAATCCCGGATCCACAGCCGCTCCAAGGTGAGAAACGCGATGCCGAAGATGGGCCAGAAGATCAGGTATTTCAGGTGGGAAAATTCCGGGGTGTTCAGCTTGCTGAAGCGGAATTTGCGGTAATCCACCAGGTCTGTTTTGGAGATACTCATAGGCATTCCGCACTCAGGTCAGCGCGGGCTTCCCGGTTTTCAGCCGGCTGTGTATGGGATTTTGCCTGAAGACGGTGCAGTATCCGCACCAGCTTGGGACGGTTGTACCGCTGAATGATGATGTAGGGCAGATTGGCCACCAGCACATACAGCAGGGAAACCAGCCAGCCGCCCAGACCGTCCCACACCAGCACACAGCCGAAGCCGGCGATGCACAGCAGCCAGTGTGTCCACTCGGCTACGCAGGTTTCCTGGATCATCAGCTCCAGGTGTTCCACAGTCAAGTCCTTGGGCAGCTTTTTCGACGGCATGAGCGCGGGGAACAGGACGCTCATGTCCGGCAGAAGCTCCTTCCACCGGCGCACGCCCAGCTTGTTGTAAATCTGGCCTTCCCGTTCAAAGGGCAGGCAGCGGAAGAGCGGCTTTTCATAGGAAAACCAGTCCTTGGGCAGAAGCCGCCCTACAAAAAAGGAGGCGGTGCCCAGCACGGCAAGATATAAAAAGCATTGAACAAAGTGCAGCATCAAAATCCTCCTCAGGCGTTTTTCAGATCGCCGGTATTGCGGACCCCATACATCCAAAAGGACAGCAGCAGCATTCCTGTGCAGATGCCCACGGTGATGTAGGAAAGGACGGCGGGAATGTTGAACCAGAGCAAATGCAGGATCATCATGCCATAGAGCAGGGCAGTGCTGACCTTCCCGTGCCAATCGGCGCCCTTGACCACCTTGGTCTTGCGGATCACCAGCAGGCTCATAATGCCGGTGATGACCTCTTTAACCAGCAGCAGGCCAAAGGGAATGGCGATCACCGGGAAACGGTAAACTAGGCACAGCAGCATGGCAAGCTGGGTGAGCTTGTCGGCAACGGGATCCAGGGCCTTGCCAAAGTCGGTGACCATGTTAAAAT
Source organism: uncultured Oscillospiraceae bacterium (assembly GCA_964383485.1). GTDB lineage: Bacteria > Bacillota > Clostridia > Oscillospirales > Oscillospiraceae > Faecousia. The sequence goes on along the minus strand of CAYLHM010000096.1, from coordinate 1,225 downwards.
GCCGGGCGATATAGCCGTCTACGATGTCGGTAATGCCGGACAGCGCCAGCACCACGGCAGTCCAAATCGGATCCTTGCGGACACAGTACAGCCACACGATCACCGGGATCAGACACAGCCGAACCAGGGACAGCAGATTGGGAATGGTGCAGATCTCTTTTTTCAAATCATGGGCTTTGACTTGAGAATTTGTATTTTTCATTTTGCCGACCCTTCCATTATGCAAGGCAGGCAGCCGCTTTTGAAAGGCCTGTGCCGTTCGGCTCCGTGCCGTAGGCATATACACGGTATTGGGTCACATTTTTTACGGTTTCACCGTCGATCTGCAGGGCCTTGGGCGCATCAAAGGAGACGGTGATCTCCCGGCCCTCCAGAATGTCGCCCACCTTGCTGCGCTTCCAGCGGGGGCCGGCAAACAGCACCGGGAACCGCAGCAGGGCACGGAGCTTCCCGCTGCCGTGGTACACAAACACGGAGACGGTGTGGCCGGGGTTCAGGCGATCCTGATCCGGGGTCGGCATGATGCCGCCGCCGTAGAACCGGCCGTTCATGGTGGGCGCAAGCCACACATTTTTGTACCGGCGCTGCTGACCGTCTACGGTGACGGTGGCATCGGTGGGGCGGTAGTTGAACAGCAGGCCCCGCAGGGCGATGGATGTGTAATGTACCGGCTTTTGGGACTGCTTCCGCAGGTCATCGGCCACATCACAGCAGTAGCCGTCGATGCCAAAGCCCACATTGTTGAGGAAACGGAGCTTTTTGCCGTTTACCTCGCACATCGGCAGAGCCTGGATATATTTGTTGATCCGCACCGGCTTGCTCTGCTCCCGGATATCCAGATCCCGGAGAAAATCGTTGCCGGTACCGGCGCCGTAGTAGAGGATCTCGTTTTGCAGCTCCAGGTGGGCGGTGTCGTTGATGAAGCGGTTCAGAGTGCCGTCGCCGCCGCAGATGACCAGGTGCGCCTGGGGCTTGTCCGATAAAAAGGCCTTATAATTGGTGATCCTGGTAATGTCGATGAGGGTAACGGCGCCGCTCAAAGCACCTTCCAGAACCTGTGCCATTTCCTTGCCCTTTCCGTTCCCGGCAAGGGGGTTATAGAGAATATAATATTCATTTGCCGTGGCTGCCATGGGAATTTACCTGCTTTCTCACAATATTTTGCTTACAAAATACGACAGAAAATGCAACTGAACTTCAACTCAACTTCAACAATTGTTGAAAA
>CAYLHM010000095.1:0-4576 GCA_964383485.1 uncultured Oscillospiraceae bacterium | reverse complement strand
CCATTGCAATGCGATTTAACGCTTGACAATAAGAGCCTGATGCGATATAATGAAATGTCATACTGGGGCATTTTGATAAAATTACTCATCATACCGCACTCGGCACTTCCTTTTGCCGATTTTCTCTGAGCCCCCGAATCTTACACAGATTTTTCACACCACTTGCGTGACAAGATATACAGCTTATGAGGCGCTCTATGATCACCAAAACCTCCCCCAAACCGTTGCATAAATATATGGGATTATAATAAGAAAGAGTTAACTTATGTACCTCAAATCACTGGAAATACAGGGCTTTAAGTCCTTCCCGGATAAGACACTGATCCGCTTCGGCCATGATATCACAGCCATTGTCGGGCCCAACGGCTCCGGCAAATCCAACATCTCTGATGCCATTCTCTGGGTCATGGGCGAGCAGAGCAGCAAAACCCTCCGGGGCGCAAAAATGGAGGATGTGATCTTCGGCGGCACCCAGAAGCGGCCGGCAGTGGGCTTCGCAGAGGCCAGCCTCACCCTGGACAACTCCGACCGGGCGCTGCCCTACGATGCCGACGAGGTGATGGTCACCCGGCGGTATTACCGCTCCGGCGACAGCGAATACTACATCAACCGCCAATCCGCCCGCTTGCGGGATATCAACGAAATGTTCATGGACACCGGCCTGGGCCGGGAGGGCTACTCCAACATCGGCCAGGGCCGTATTGACGAGATCCTGTCCGTGAAAAGCGAGGAACGCCGGGAGATTTTTGAGGAAGCGGCGGGTATCTCCAAATACCGCCACCGCAAGGAGGAGACCGAGCGCCAGCTGGGGCGGACGGAGGACAATCTCCTGCGCATCGGCGACAAGATCTCCGAGCTGGAATTGCAGCTGGAGCCGCTGAAAACCCAGTCGGAAAAGGCCCGGCAGTACCTGGCCCTGCGGGATCAGCTCAAGGAGGCGGAGGTCTGCCTGTGGATGGACAACCTGGATCGGCTGGCCCAGGCCGCCCGGAAAGCGGAAGAGGATTATGCTTCCGCCGCTTTCGTGCTCCAGCAGGCCCACGAGGAGCTGGATCGGCTTTACGCCCAGGCGGAAAACGGCGGCGAGGAGCTGCGCCGGCGGGACGAGGAGCTGGAAAATCTCCGGGTCCGGGTGAATATGATGGAGGCCACCCACCAGCAGCTGGACGGTCAGATGGCCGTACTCCGCGGCAATCAGGAAAATAACAATCAAAATATAGAGCGCATGGAGCAGGAGCTGAAGGGCAGTGCGGATCGCAGCGGCGGTGTCACGGCCCAAATCCGGCAGGCGGAGGAGCGCATTGCAGGGATCGGCCAGACGATGGAGGAAAAGCAGCAGGCCCTGTCTGCCTTACAGCAGGAGCTTGCAGCCCAGACGGCCAATGCCCAGGGCCTGACCAAGCAATTCTTGGAGCTGCGGGGCCGGGAAAACAGCCTGACTGCCGAGTTGGCAGGCCGGGAGGCCGATGCGGGCAGCCTGCGCGGCTCCCTTGCCCAGATGGGCGAGCGCATGGAGCAGCTTCGGGGCGATCTCGCCACCGGCGGCGAACGGAAGCAGGAGGCTCAGCAGGCCCTGGAGCAGAGCATCCGGGAGCTGAAAAAGGCCCAGGAGGATGTGACCGCCGCACAAAATACCATCGCAGGCTACACCCTGCGCCTGAATACCCGCAGCAAGCGCCGGGAGGAGCTGGAGCAAGCTCTGCGCCAGTTGGACACCCAATTGGAGGCCGTGAATGCCAGAATCAAGGTGTTCCGGGCCATGGAGCGGGACTATGAAAGCTACACCAAGGCGGTGCGCCTGGTGATGCAGGAGGCAGAGCGGGGCAGGCTCCGGGGCATTCATGGCCCGGTTTCCCGCTTGATCCGCACCGAGGACACCTACACCGTGGCGGTGGAAATTGCCCTGGGCGGCGCCATGCAGCAGATCGTGGTAGACAGCGAGGCCGAGGGCAAGGCTGCCATCGCCTTTTTGAAGCGCAGCGGCGGCGGACGGGCGACCTTCCTGCCCCTGTCCACAATTCAGGGCCGCCCCCTCAGCGAAAGCGGCGTGGAAAAATGCCGGGGCTTTGTGGGAATTGCATCGGAGGTCGTGTCCTGCAAGGCGGAATATAAGCCCATCGTGAGCAATCTGTTGGGCAGAATTGTTTTGGTGCAGGATCTCGATGCGGCCATTGCCATGGCCCGGCAGTACAAGAACCGATTTAAGATCGTCACCCTGGACGGCCAGGTCATGAACCCCGGCGGCTCCATGACCGGCGGTTCTGTAAATAAAGAGGCGGGCATTTTGTCCCGTGCCAACGAGCTGGAAAAGCTCACTGCCCAGGAAAAGGAGCTTTCCGGGCAGCAGGAACAGACCCGGCAGCAGTGGCAGGAGGCCAAGCGGCTGGCGGATCAGGTGGAATTTCAGATCACCGCAGCCAAGGATCAGCTCCGGGAGGCGGAGGATCAGGTCCTGCGCCTGGAGGGGCGGCAGAAGCAGCATGAAATTCTGCTTCAGGCCCTTGCAGATGCGGAGCAGGCCGCCCGGCGGGAGCTGGAGAATTTGGAAAGCCGGGAGCGGTCGGAGCGGGAACGCCTGGCTGCCGCCGAGGCCAAAATTCAGCTCTATTCCGCCCAATTGGAGCAGGATCGGCAGAAGCTGGCTCTGCTGGAGGGCAGCCAGACCCAGGCGGCCCAGGCGGCGGAGGAGCTGACCGGGCGCATGACCGGGATCCGCACGGAGCTGGCTGCTTTGGAGGCGGAAAAGGGCACGGCATCGGCCCATGTGGACGATCTGCGGCAGCTCTGCGCCGCCATGGAGGGCGACCGGGAGAAGCAGCTGGCCCTGATCGACGGTTTCCGCCAGGAAAACCGGCGGATCGCCCAGGAGCTTGCCCGGCTTCAGGAACAGCAGCGTGAAAACGATGCCCAGACCGACCGGGAGCGGCAGACCCTGCAGGCGGCATATACCGCCCGGGCAGAGGCGGAGGCCACTAAGACCCGTGCCGAGCGGGAGGCCCAGGAGAAGAACAAGAATATTTTGAATATGGAGCGGGCCTGCGCACTGCTGGAGCAGAAAAAGGTCACCTCCTCCATGGAGGAAAAGCAGATCATCGACAAGCTGTGGGAGAGCTACGAGCTGACCCCCGGCACCGCCCAGGAATACCGGGGCAAGCTGGAGTCGGCGGCGGCCGGCGGGCGGAGGATCGCCGAGCTGCGGCGGAAAATTTCCGCTCTGGGCACCCCCAACTTAGGCGCCATCGAGGAGTATGAGCGGGTCAACGAGCGGTATGTGTACCTGTCGGAGCAGCAGCAGGATGTGCTGACCTCCAAGCGGGAGCTGGAGGGCATTATCCGGGATATTACCCGGGAAATGACCGTGATTTTTGTGGAGGAATTTCAGAAGATCGACCACTACTTCGGCGAAACATTTGAAGAAATGTTTGGCGGCGGCAAGGGCCTGCTGATTTTGGAGGATCCCGACCAGCCGCTGAGCTGCGGCATTGAAATCCGGGTGCAGCCCCCCGGAAAGCAGGTCAAGACCATCACCCTGCTCTCCGGCGGCGAAAAGGCATTTGTGGCGATCGCACTGTACTTCGCCATTTTGAAGGTGCGCCCGGCGCCGTTTTGTATGCTCGATGAGATCGATGCCGCCCTGGACGACCGGAATGTGGAGCGTTTTGCCAGCTATATGCACAATTTGAGCAAGCACACCCAGTTTATTGTCATCACCCACCGCCGTGGCACCATGGAGGCCTCCGATGTGCTGTACGGCGTGACCATGCAGGAGCAGGGCATCAGCAAGCTGCTGCGGCTGGATCTGAACCAGATGGAGGAATATCTGGGTATTTCGGAATAAAAGGAGCAGAAAATGGGATTTTTTGAGAAAATCAAGGCGGGCCTGACCAAGACCCGCAACGCCATGGCCTCCGGGCTGGGCAGCATCTTCTCCGGCTTCGGGGAGCTGGACGACGATTTCTACGACGAGCTGGAGGAATGCCTGATCCTGGCAGATCTGGGGGTGGAAACCGCCGGAAAAGCCACCGAGCGTCTGCGCAAGGCGGTGAAGGAGCAGCATTTGAAAACGGCGGAGCAGGCCCGGCAGGCCTTAAAGGACATCCTGGTGGAGATGCTTCAGGTGGGGGATACGGAGCTGGATCTCAGCGGCCACCCCTCGGTGATCCTGGTCATCGGCGTCAACGGCGTGGGCAAGACCACCACCATCGGCAAGCTGGCCGCCCGGCTCACGGCCCAGGGCAAAAAGGTGCTGCTGGTGGCAGGAGATACCTTCCGGGCGGCGGCAGCCGATCAGCTGGAGATCTGGGCCAAGCGGGCCGGAGCGGACATCGTGCGCCAGCACGAGGGCGCCGATGCGGCCTCGGTGGTATTCGACGGCATTCAGGCCGCCAAGGCACGGAATGCGGATGTAATTCTCATCGACACCGCCGGGCGGCTGCACAACAAGCAAAATCTGATGAACGAGCTGAACAAGATCAGCCGGATCGTCAGCCGGGAGCTGCCCGATGCGCCGCGGGAGGTCCTGCTGGTGCTGGACGGCACCACCGGTCAGAACGGTCTGATCCAGGCCAAGCAGTTC
>CAYLHM010000094.1:0-4584 GCA_964383485.1 uncultured Oscillospiraceae bacterium | reverse complement strand
ACTATGGGTTTGACAAGCTGGTTTGCTCCAACTCTGTTCCCATTTTAGAGCAGGAGCGGTTTCCCGGAAAAGTATTCACCGCCCCCAATGGGGAAACGGTCATCGACTTTGGACAGAACCTGGCCGGCTACACCGAGCTGAAAATCACTGCCAGAGCAGGACAGAAGATTACCCTGTGGCACGGGGAGACCTTGGACGAAAAGGGCAACTTCACCCAAAGTAATTTTGACCCCGGAGACCGGAATAAAAACGGCGGCATTCCCCAGAAAATCGACTACATCTGCAAGGAAGGGCGGAATGTCTATAAGCCGCACTTCACCATCTTCGGCTTTCGCTACGCAAAAATTGAAACCGATGCGGATTTGACGGATGCCGAATTTACCGCCATTGCCGTTTATTCCAAAATGCCCCAGACGGGGTACTTTACCAGCGGGAATAACGAGGTGAACCGCCTGTTCCTGAATAGTCTGTGGAGTATGCGCTCGAACTTTTGCGACATTCCCACCGACTGCCCCACCAGAGAGCGGGCAGGATGGACGGGAGATGCGGGCGCATTTACTCCCACCGGCGTGTACTTAAGTGACTGCTACCCCATCCTGCGCAAATGGCTGGCGGAATGCCGGCTGGCCCAGAAGGAGGACGGACTGGTCACCAACATTGCCCCAGTGAACAATTCCGACAGCTTCATTTCCAATATGCTCCAAGGCTCCGCCGGCTGGGGCGATGCCTGCGTCCTGGTTCCCTGGGCGCTGTATGAAGTCTACGCAGACAAGACCATCTTGGAAGAAAACTACCAGATGATGTGTAGATGGCTTTCCTTTGTGGAAAACCGGGCAAAGAAAACCCGCATTCAAAACCAGCGCAATCCCTATAAAAAATACCTGGTGGACGAGGGCTTCCACTTTGGCGAATGGCTGGAGCCGGATGTGAGCAGCATGGACACTATGAAGAAAAACATGATGTTCGGTGCGCCGGAGGTAGCTACCGCTTATTACTATAAGTCCGCCTCTCTGGTATCCCGGATTGCGGAAATTCTGGGCAAAACCGAGGATGCGAAGATGTACGCAGAAATCGCCCGGGGCGCCCGGAACGCATATCGCTTTACCTGTACGAAAAGCGGCAAAATTGAGTCCAAGCGTCAGGCGGAGTATGTTCGCCCCATTGCTTTTGGCCTGCTGGATGCGGAAGAATCCCAAGCGGCTGCCGATCGGCTGGCAAAGATGGTTGCCGAGAATAACGACCACTTAAATACCGGCTTTCTGGCAACCCCTTTCCTCTGCCGGGTACTCAGTGACTATGGTCACTCGGAAACGGCGTACAAGCTCCTTTTGCAGGATACCGCCCCCAGCTGGCTCTACCCTGTAAAGCATGGCGCTACCACGATATGGGAAAGCTGGGACGGGATTCGCCCCGACGGCACCGTCCACGATTCGCTGAACCACTATTCCTACGGGGCCGTCTCCGGATGGCTGATGGGAGATGTGTGCGGCATCCGCCTGCGGGAGGGAAAGCTGACCATTGCTCCTAAGCCCTCCAAGGCCTTGGGCTACGCAGAAGCGAAGTGGGATTCCCCGGTGGGAACCATTGAAAGCAAGTGGCATTATCAAGGGGATCAAGTGATTTTTGAAGTGGCCGTCCCTGCCAATGTGACTGCCGAAATTTGCCTACCAGACGGTACGATTCATCAAGCAGCCACCGGAACTCACACCTATATATTTTAACGCAAAAGGCATCGGCCGAGGTACCGATGCCTTTTGTGCGTAAGCCCTGTTAAAGCACAAAGCAATATTGCGCATATATACTGCCTTTTGGGCTTTCCTGCAGCTCCATTTCGGCACCGTGCCGCATTGACAATCATATGTTGCAAAATGAAAGAACCGTTTCGCTCGCATATAACCAGGTAATCTGTGAAAGAAAGCGCATTCGTCAATAGAATTATGCGCTGGCAGAAGAAACAATGGCACCTAAATCCTCGAAAATATGGTAGTGAGAAATACTTGAGGCGGCAGGGAAGCTCTGAAGAACGCGCTTGTGGCTTACACGGCGGTTTTTCCGTCCGCACTTGCCGATTTGATCAGCGCTTCCCCTTTACGGAAGTCCATTTTCAAATAGCAAAGGATATGGTATAGTAGACCATGGTGCCGCTTCCGAAATCCGGCGCCCGCCACCTGCGCAAACCTTTCCCATGGTCAAAGTGCGGTCACTTCTTACCGCAGATCCCGCAACGGCATTGGTCAACTGTCCTGGGTCTTGCTCGAATGACGAGCTGTTCGATGACTGTATTCGACTCCAGCTCAACATTTTCTACCTCAATTTTGTTGACACCGATGACCTTTTTGCTAAGCGCATTCCTGCTGAATGTCCAAGAATTGCTTGCAGTTTTCTGCCGGTGTGGTATAATCTCCATAGGCAATTCTCACTTTGCGAGAGTGTTTTCCGGGTTTGCGGGCTGTATTTTTTCTGCCGCTTTGGTAGAATGAGGCTGTAAAAACTTCATTGGAGGTATGGATATGGCGAAAAATACCATGGGAGAATTTATTGCGGCACTGCGCAAGGCCAATGGGCTGACCCAGCAGGAGGTTGCAGATCGGCTGAATGTGTCCAACAAGGCGGTCAGCCGCTGGGAGCGGGACGAGAGCGCACCGGACATTTCCCTGATCCCGGCCCTGGCAGAACTGCTTGGCGTGACCTGCGACGAGCTTCTCAAGGGCGAACGGATCATGGACACAGAGGTTCAGGAGAAGCGGGAAGCCAAAATCGAAAGGCAACTGCACAGTTTGATCAACCGAACCCTGTCCCGTTTCCGCACGCTGATGCGGATATCCTTGACCGTTTCCATTATGGGCCTGATTTGTATGCTTGGCATCAGCTACGGCTTCTTCCGGCCGTTCATCGGTTTTGCGGTGATGCTGTTGTTTGAGGCCATCGCTTTCGGCCTGGCCATAGTGGCACTGGACCGGGCAAAGGAGGTCCAAAACGAGCATGAATTGTTTGAGGAAGCAGGGGAGACTGTCACAGCGAAATTCTCCCATCAGATGGGAAGCTATTCCTTCGGGGCGTTCTTTATGATTGCCGCCGCTGTTCTCCTGTCGCTGCCCCTGGTGCTGTGGACTTCCGACTATTTAGACAGTGTGCTTGCTCTCGGAAGCTACTTGCAAATTGCCCTTGGGATCATCGTGCCGGTTTTGGTGCTGGGATTTCTGAAGCTGAAATGGCCGCGTGCAGCGTGGATCACCGGGAGCAAGAGACCAGTCCGGGTGAGCGACCCCGGCAGGAAAAAGGTGCGGGTGATGAGCGGAATACAGCTTGGTCTGCTCCTTGCAGGGCTGCTTTGCAATGTACTGTCCGTGTATCTGGATTTCAAAAAAGAAGATATTGGGACTAACATTGCCCAGGCGGTCGGCCTTGTGCTGATATTAGGCAGCCCGGTGTGTCCAATCGTGTATTTTATCAGATATAAGGACCTGCGTAAAAAGCTGCTCTTACCGGGGCTTCGCAATATTCTGCTGATCGGTCCGGCAGACACCGTGATAAATGTGTACTCTATATGGTGGAGCGAGGACGATCCTACAAGACATCTCGTATGGAATTGGGCGGGGATCCTGCGGGCATTGAACGCAGTCTTGATTCTTTTTGCGGTATTTGCCATCATCGAGGCTCTGCTGAAGCGGAAGCAATAGGGAAGCTCTAAGGAACCTCTGAATAAATCGTCTGCGGCTAAGCAACAGGTGATTTAATCAGAGGTTCCCCATATCAGCCGCATATTTTGCGTTCAAGCGTAGGAGCAATCAGGCAAACTGACTGGCGTACAGAGAATAATAAAAGCCTTTCCGTGCCATCAGTTCCTCATGGGTGCCCTGCTCCACCACATCGCCGTGGTTTACCACCAGGATCTCATCGGCATTCTGGATGGTGGACAGGCGGTGGGCAATAACAAAACAGGTTTTCCCCTGCATCAAGCTGCGCATGGCCTTCTGCACGCTCCGCTCCGTATTGGTGTCCACATTGCTGGTAGCCTCGTCCAAAATCAGCATCTCCGTGTTGTAGAGCATGGCACGGGCAATGGTCAGCAGTTGTTTTTGCCCCTTGCTGATATTGCCGCCATCCTCACTGATGACGGTGTCATAGCCCTGGGGAAGCCGCATGATATAGTTATGAATGCGGGCAGCTTTTGCGGCTGCGATCACTTCCTCCATGGTGGCATTCTCTTTTCCATAGGCGATATTGTCAAAAATCGTACCCTGGAACACCCAGGTTTCCTGGAGAACCATGGCATAATTCCGGCGGAGACTGTCCATGGTATATGCCCGGCACTCCTTCCCATCCACATAGATTGCGCCGCTGTCCACATCATAGAACCGCATCAACAGGTTGATGATGGTAGTTTTTCCGGCGCCGGTGGGGCCAACGATGGCAACCGTCTGGCCGGGTTCTGCCTTCAGGTTCAGATCGTGGAGAATGGTCTTTCCGGGCAAATAGCCAAAGCTGACATGCTTCATTTCCACATCTCCCCGACACTGCGTCAGATCCTCGGCATTGGGAAGATCCTTTACCTCCTCCGGCTCATCCAGCAGCTGAAATACC
>CAYLHM010000093.1:0-4588 GCA_964383485.1 uncultured Oscillospiraceae bacterium | reverse complement strand
ATTTTTCCATAAAATACTTGCACTGCGTGAAAAAAACTGGTATAATAGCCTAAAGTATGTGTTTATGATGTAAGGAGTAGCCATGGAGCAGCCGCAGTATCGATTAGAGGGTATCGTCCATACCCGCTCGGAGCAGAGCGAGGATTTTGAAGGCCCTCTGGATGTTATTTTTTTGCTGCTGAGCAAGAATAAGATCGAGATCCAGGATGTGTCCATCACCGCTATTCTGGAGCAATACTTGGCTTATCTGGATCAGATGAAGCGCATGGATATGGAGATCGCCAGCGAGTTCATCACCATGGCCTCCCACCTCATGCTTATTAAAACCAAGATGCTCCTGTCCGCCGCCGAGCAGGCCGAGGCCCAGAGCGAATTGGAAACCCTGCGCCGCTCCCTGGCAGAGCGCCAGCGGCGGGAGGCCATGGAGCAGATCCGCATGGCGGTGTCCTTCCTGGAGCCTCGCAACGAGATCGGCCGGTGCCTGTTTACCAAGGGGCCGGAGCCGGTGAAGTCCGACGGGCGCTACCGCTACCGGCACGAGCCGGAAGATCTGCTCCGTGCCCTCGGGGATATGGCGGAGCGCAGCGCACGGCGGCTCCCGCCGCCCGCATCCAATTTCCGGGGCATTGTGGGGAAGGAACCCTATCCCCTGGCCAAAAAGACCGCAGAGGTTCTCCACCGCCTGGTTCTGCGGGGCGTGGAAAAGCTCAAAAACCTGTTCCGGGGCAATCGGAGCCGGTCGGAGATCGTGGCGACCTTCCTGGCAGTGCTGGAGCTGTGCAGAACCCACGCCCTGATCCTGGAAAACGATGACTGCGGCGAGGACCTTCTGGTTCGGCTGCTGGACTCAAAGAACGGAGAATTGGAGGAGCGGGAGCATGGAACAGTCTGAACTGCAAAGAGCGATCGAGGCGATTTTGTTTGCCGCAGGGGAGCGGATCGACTGCGCCCGTCTGGCGGCGGTTTTGCAGACCGATGAGGATCAGGTCACAGCGGCGGCAGATGCCCTGGCGGACCAGCTTGCCTTCGAGCGCCGGGGCATTCGCATCATCAAGCTGGAAAGGGGCTACCAGATGGTTTCCTCCGGCGAGATGGCCGAGCTGGTGACCAAGGCCCTGGAAACCCGCAAGCCCCCCAAGCTGTCGGCATCCCAGCTGGAAACCCTGACGGTGATCGCCTATTATCAGCCCGCCACCAAAGCCATGGTGGAGCAAATTCGGGGCGTGGACAGCGCCTACAGTGTGTCTGCGCTGCTGAACAAGAAGCTCATCGAGGAGGCCGGGCGGCTGAATGTCCCCGGCAGACCCATTCAATACCGCACCACGCCGGATTTCCTGCGCACCTTTGGCCTCAGCTCTCTGGAGGAGCTTCCGCCTATTGACAAGGTGGATCTCAGCGAGCCTGCGCCGGATACAGAGCAGGAGCAGGGGCAGAGCTGATGGGCTGGTGGATCGCATTGGGCATTTTGACCCTGCTGGCAATTCTGCCCCTGGGTGTCGCCCTGGACTATGACGAAGCCGGGTTGCGGGCGGCGCTTTCCGTGGGGCCGGTTCGCATTCGGCTGCTTCCGCAGAGGAAAAAGTCTGCCCGGGACGGGGAGAAGCAGCCCCACAAGGTCAAAAAGAGCAAAAAGAAAAAGCAGCCGGATTACCCGCCGCCGGAGCTGCATATCAGCCCCGACCCGGCGAACCCGGAAAAGGTGCAGGCCATTGTGCTGCAATCCTGGCCCCCGGATATGAAGCGGCCGGAGAAACGGCTTTTGTACCTGCTGGCCAACGGGCAGGACACGGGCAAGACCGTGGAGCTGACGGCGGAGAACAAATGGTCGGCCACCGTTCCGGGCCTGGAACCCGGCCGGGAGGGGGAGGAGATCTCCTATACGCTCACGGATCGGAAGCCCAAGGGCCGCAAAACGGCGGGGGGCGGCCTCAAGGAGTTCCTGCCCCTCATTCGCCTGGCCCTGGATCTCCTGCAGGCTCTGCGGCGGAAGCTCCGGGTGAACGAGCTGATGCTCCACCTCAGCCTGGCGGGGGACGACCCCTGCGACCTGGCCCTGCTGTATGGCCGCACCTGGGCAGCGGTGGGGAACCTGATGCCCCAGCTGGAGCGTTTTTTGGTCATTCGCAAGCGGGACATTCAGGTGCAGTGCGACTTCACGGGGAGCAAAAGCACGGTGCAGGCGGCAATCCACATCACCATGACCCTGGGCAGAATGCTTTGGCTGGCCCTTTACTTTGGCCTGCGGGCCATTAAGATCTATATTCAAACATTCAAACGAAACAAAAAGGCGGTGTAAAAACATGAGTCAACAGCTTCCCAATATGCTGGAGAGTACCATTGCAAAAATTCGTCAGATGGTGGATGTAAATTCCGTCATCGGCGAGGCCATCACCACGCCCGACGGCGTGACCATCATTCCCGTGTCCAAGGTCAGCGTGGGCTTTGGCGGCGGCGGTTTCGATTTTACCACCAAAAATGCCAACAAGGATCCCTTCGGCGGCGGCGTGGGCGCAGGCGTTCGGGTGACACCCATCGCCTTTCTCATTGTCAAGGACGGGACTGTGCGGATGCTTCCCGTTGCGGCTCCGGCCAATACCACGGTGGATCGGCTTGTGGAGCAAATCCCGGACACGCTGGATAAAATCTCCGCCTGGCTGGATACAAAATCCAAAAAAGATCCGGAATAACCATCTTTTCCCGGCGCAAACTAAAGCCGGGTGAGAAAGATGAACAGATGGAATTTGCGGACGGCGGCTGGATTGCTGGCTGCTGTCCTGCTTTTACCCTGCCCGGCGGGAGCTGTTTCGGCGCAGAAGGCCGTGCTGCTGGATGCCAACACCGGCAGGGTGCTGTATGAAAAGGATGCTGACAGCCGCAGTTTGATCGCCAGCACCACCAAGATCATGACGGCGCTGGTGGTGTGCGAGCAGTGCAATGTGCTGGATCGGATGCGCATTCCCAAGGAAGCGGTGGGCATTGAGGGCTCCTCCATGTATTTGCAGGAGGGGGAGGTCCTGACCGTTCAGGAGCTTTTGTACGGCCTGATGCTCCACAGCGGCAATGATGCGGCGGTGGCCCTGGCCATTTACTGCGGCGGAACGGTGGAGGGCTTTGCGGAAATGATGAACGACAAGGCCCGCACCCTGGGCCTCACCGGCACCCATTTTGAAAATCCCAACGGGCTGGACAGTCCCGGCCACTATTCCACAGCCAAGGACCTGGCCAAGCTGGGGGCCTACGCCATGACAAACCCCATCTTTGCCAAAACCGTGTCCACCAAAAATATCCGGGTGGGCAAGCGCAGCCTGCAAAATCACAACAAGCTCCTGTGGCGTGTGGAGGGGGCCGACGGCATCAAGACCGGCTTTACCAAGGCGGCAGGCCGTTTGCTGGTGTCCACAGCCGTGCGGGACGGCCGGCGGCTGGTGTGTGTCACCATCAACGACGGCAACGACTGGGCAGATCATCAGCAGCTTCTGGAGCAGGGCTTTTCGGAGTATGCTCTGGAAACCATTGTATCCCAGGGAGATGCGCTGGGGGAAGCGGAGGTAGCCGGCGGCGAGAAGCGCCGGGTGCAGCTTTTGGCGGCGGAGGATTTCGCCTTTCCCCTGACCCGGCAGGAGCAGCCCCAAATTCTGCTGTCGGGGCCGGGCTTTTCCTATGCGCCGGTGGTGCAGGGCCAGCAGGCGGGCTTCGCCTATGTCTGCATTGGGGATGCCTGCGTGGGCAAGGTGAAGCTGGTGTATGCCGAAACCGTGGAGCAGCAGAAGGATCCCCCCAAAAAGCATTTTTGGGACGGTTGGTTCGGAGGTTGATATGAAGGAACGCTTGCAAAAAATCCTCTCCGCCAAGGGCCTGACCTCCCGGCGGCAGGCGGAGCAGTGGATCGCCGCCGGACGGCTAACGGTGAACGGCTCCGTGGCGAAGCTGGGGGACGGGGCGGATTTGGACACGGACGAGGTTCTCCTGGACGGGAAACCCCTGCCCAAAGGGGAAAAGCCGGTGTATCTGATGCTGAACAAGCCCCGGGGCTATGTGACCACCCTGCACGACGAGCAGGGGCGCCCCAACGCCGCCCGGCTGGTGGCGGACTGCGGGGTGCGGGTGTATCCCGTGGGGCGGCTGGACATCAATTCCCAGGGCCTGCTGCTGTTTACCAACGATGGGGAATTTGCCAACAACCTGATGCACCCGAAGCGCCAGGTGGAAAAGACCTACCTGGTCACGGTGCGCTGCTTTTCCCGGGAGGGCCTGGAGCGCCTGGCAAGGCCGGTGACACTGGACGGCTACACCATCCGCAAGCCCCGTTTGCGGCTGCTGAGGGCCGGGCCGGGGGATCGGGCGGAGATGGAGATCGTCATTCACGAGGGGCGCAACCGCCAAATCCGCCGGATGTGCGACCTGGCGGGGATGCCGGTGTGCAGCCTAAAGCGCATTGCTGAGGGCTGTGTGACCCTGGGGACCCTGCCCAGCGGCCATTGGCGGTACTTAACGGAGGACGAGCTTGCCGGACTGCGGAAGCTGTGATTTTTGCAATTTTGACATTCGGGCCTTGCATTTTCCCGCTTTTTTTGATATGATTAAGGAA
>CAYLHM010000092.1:0-4589 GCA_964383485.1 uncultured Oscillospiraceae bacterium | reverse complement strand
AATTTCTCGGCATCCTCCAGGCTGGAGATGCCGCCGGCGGCCTTAATCTTCACATGGGGTGCCACATGGGCGGCAAACAGCTCCACATCGTGGAAGGTGGCGCCGGCCTTGGAGAAGCCGGTGGATGTCTTAATATAATCTGCTCCGGAGTCGGACACCGCTTTGCACAGGGCGATCTTCTCCTCGTCGGTGAGCAGGCAGGTTTCGATAATGACCTTCAGCAGACGGCCCTTGCAGGCGGCTTTCACGGCGGCGATCTCGTCCCGCACATCGTCGAACCGGCCCTCCTTGGCCCAGCCGATGTTGATGACCATATCCACCTCGTCGGCACCGTTATCCACTGCATCGGAGGCCATGAAGCACTTGGCGGCGGTGGTGGCGTAGCCGTTGGGGAAGCCGATCACCGTGCAGATGGGCAGGCGGCTGCCCACATATTCCTTGGCCTGCTTGACGAAGCTGGCAGGAATGCAGACCGAGGCGGTTTTGTAGCGGATCCCGTCGTCACACAGCGCCCGGATATCCGCCCAGGTGGCGGTTTGGGTCAGCAGCGTATGGTCGCACTTTGAGAGAATTGCAGAGAGTTCCATGGTTATAATCCCCTTTCATTTTTCGCCGGAGCCGTGGAGCTTGATGATGCGATGCTCCCGGATCCCGTTTACATAACATCTGTGGCACATGGCGATATAGCTGTCGTTCCCGCCCAGCTGGATCTGTGCGCCCTGGGTGACGATGTACCCCTGGCTGTCGATCCGGGCGTTGACGGTGGCTTTTGCGCCGCAGTCGCAGATGGTTTTGACTTCCAGAATGCTATCGGCCAGCTCCATGAGCCGGCGGCTGCCGGGAAACAGACGGATACGGAAGTCGGTGCGCAGGCCGAAGCAGATCACGGGAATGCCGAAATCGTCCACAATTTCCCGGAGCTGATCCACCTGCTCCGGGGAGAGGAATTGGCACTCGTCCACAATGATCACATCGCACCGCCCCAGCCTGGTGCTGCGAAACCGCTCCAGAATGTCCCCCTGGGGCTGGATCACCTCCACCCTGGCCTCCAGGCCGATGCGGCTGCGCAGGATATCCGCCCCGTCGCGGGTGTCGGCGCTGGGCTTGATGAGCCACACCCGCAGGTCGTTCTCCTCATAGTTGTATTTGGTGATCAGGGCCTGGGCGGTCTTGCTGGAGCCCATGGCGCCGTACTTGAAATAGAGCTTTGCCATAAGTTCACCTCGAATATTTATATTGTACCAAATCCCGCGGGAATTTGCAAGAGCATTTTTGGCAATTTTCACACAAAACCCGCCTGCGGACAACCCGCAGGCGGGAGAAGTCAAGGGAAACCTCTTGCCCCGGCACTTGCAGGAGCCAAAGCCTCCCCCTCTGGGGGAGGTGCCCGAGCCTGCGAGGGCGGAGAGGGCCCAACCCTTCCGGGGGGGAAGGGTTTTGTACCGCCTGGTAGGCTTTGCCGTTCATCGGCTTGCCTTTGTAAACCGCCGTAGGCCCTCTCAGTCACGGCTTCGCCGTGCCAGCTCCCCCAAGGGGGGAGCCATAGGCATTTCTCTATGCCTTTTTCAGCTCGTCCTTGCGGAATTGCAGGGTGTAGAGCTGGTAATACCGGCCCTTTTGGTGCAGCAGCTCCTGATGATTGCCCTGCTCCACGATCTTGCCGTGGGAGAGCAGAATGATGTTGTCGGCGTGCTGAATGGTGCTGAGGCGGTGGGCCACAATGAGCATGGTGCCGATGTTCTTCATCTTCTCCAAGGAGTCCTGAATAAGGACCTCGGTTTCTGTATCGATGTTGGCGGTAGCCTCGTCCAAAATCATCACGCTGGGCTTGTGGACGATGGTGCGGGCGAAGCTGAGCAGCTGCCGCTGACCGGCCGAGAAGTTGTTGCCCCGCTCCCGAACTACCTCGTTCAGTCCGCCGTCCAGGCGGCCTATAAAGGAATCTGCGTTCACATAGCGGCAGGCGGCCATGACCTCCTCGTCGGAGATGCCTTCGCTGCGCAGCAGGATATTGCTGCGGATATCCCCGGAGAACAGGAACACATCCTGAAGCATCTGGCCGAAATGGCGGCGCAGGGAGCTGATCTTGATTTTCCGGATATCCATGCCGTCAATCAGAATTTGGCCCTTCTGAATGTCGTAGTTCCGGCAGATCAGGCTGAGAATGGTGGTCTTGCCGGAGCCGGTGGAGCCTACAAAGGCCACGGTCTGCTTGGGATAGACATGGAAAGACACGCCCTTCAGCACCCATTCGCCGGGCTTATAGGCAAACCACACATCCCGAAATTCGATCTCGCCCCGGATTTCCTCCAGCTCCACGGCATCCGGCTCGTCCACCACTTCGGGAACCATGTCCATCACGGTGAATATCTTTTCCGCCGAGGCGAAGGCGCTTTGCAGCATATTGAACTGCTCCGCCAGGGACTGAATGGGGTTGTAGAATTTGGAAATATACTGGTAGAACGCCACCACCGTCTTGGCCCCGATCACCGTGCCCAGGAATGCGGTTTCCTGAATATAGCCCTTGGCGCTGAAGTACAGCAGGCACAGCACCGAGGAGATATACAGCATATAGATCATGGGCCGGAAAATGCCGAACACGAAGATCTGCTGCATTTTGGCCTTTTTCAGCCGGTCGCTTTTCTCCAGGAAGTCCTGCATTTTCCGATCCTCCCGGTTGAAGATCTGGGTGATCTTGATGCCGGAGAGGTTCTCGGACAGGTAGGTGTTGATATCCGTGGTGCCGTCTTTCACCCGGCGGTAGGCCCGGCGGGAGAATTTGCGAAAGATCACCGTAAACAGCACCACAAAGGGTACAAATGCCAGCACCAGCAGGGCCAGCGCATAGTTCATCAGCAGCATGGCCGCCAGAACGCCCACAACGACCATGGAATTTTTCACCAAATTCACCAGAATGTTTGTGAACATCATGGAAATGGCGTTGGTATCGTTGCACACACGGGTGACCAGCTTGCCCACAGGAATGTTGTTGAGCTGCTCGTGGGACAGGCTTTCAATGTGGGTGAAGATGTCCTGCCGCAGATTGGACAGGATCTTCTGGCCGGTTTTTTGGAGAATAATGGACTGGAAATAGGTGCATACCATGCTCACCACCAGGATGGCGGCGTACAGGCCCACCCGGATAAAGAGCTGCCGGAGCTGAAAGCCCTCCTTCCCCACCAGGTCTACAATGTCGGCCATGATCAGGGGCGAAACCAAATCATACACAATGGACACCAGCATGATCGCCAGCACCAGCAGGAAGCTCCCCCAGTAGGGCCGGGCGTAGACCATCAGCCGGCGGATGATCACCCGATCCTCCATATGCCGATCGAAGCCAATTTCCTCCTTATGCCTGCGAAGTGCCAGGAACGCCAGGGTAAAGGCCAGCGTAAAGGCGCCAATGATGGCCGCCACAATTAAAATCGGCAGATAAATGCGCATCAGTATCCGCCCCCTTCCTCTTCCAGCTTTTGCAGATCCACCATTTTCCTGTAGGCCGGGCAGGTTTCGTACAGCTCGCTGTGGGGGCCGACAGCCACCAGGCGTCCGTTGTCGATAAACACGATCTTGTCCATACGCTCCACGGTGGAAATGCGGTGGGCGATGAGAATGGTGGTCTTTCCCGCCCGGGTGCTGCGGAGATTGTCCAGAATGACCCCCTCCGTCTTGGTATCCACAGCGGAAACGCTGTCGTCCAAAATCAGAATGGGCGACTCCTTCATCAGCGCACGGGCGATGGAAATGCGCTGCTTCTGTCCGCCGGACACGGTCACGCCCCGCTCGCCCAGCACGGTATCATAGCCCTGCTGGAACTCCTGAATGTTGTTGTCTACATCGGCCAGATCGGCGTAGTGGGTGACGATCTCCCGGTCGCTGCGATCCACGCCGAAGGAAATATTGTTGGCGATGGTGTCGGAGAACAGGAAATTGTCCTGGGGCACATAGGCGCAGCCGGCGCGCACCGAATGAATGGAAACACTGTTCACATCCTTGCCGTCGATGAACAGAGTGCCGTCCGGCACATTGTAGGTGCGCAGAATGAGATCCACCAGGGTGGTCTTGCCGGAGCCGGTTTTGCCCACCAGACCCACATTTTCTCCGGCATGAATGGTAAAGGAAATATGCTCCAGGGCATCAAATTCCCCGTCGGGATAGCGGAAGCTCAGGTCCCGGAACTCAATATCCCCCCGCACCTGGGTCAGGTCCTCCACGCCGGGCAGGTCGTGTACATGGACCGGGGCATCCAGCAGCTCGCTGATGCGGTTGAGGGATGCCTTGCCTCTGGCCGTCATGTCGATCAGCTCGGAAATGGCCATAATGGGCCAGACAATGGAGTTGAAATAGCTGCTGAACTCCACCAGCTGACCGGCGTTGAACGACCCCCGGTACACCAGGTAGCCGCCGTAGCCCAGGATCACGCAGATCACACTCTCCACAAACATGGTCACCAGGATCCGCAGCAACACCGACGAGCGGGTATAGTCCACATTGGCCTTTTCATTCTCCTTATTGAGCTGGGAAAAGGCCATCAGCTCCTTGGCCTCCTTGACAAAGGCCTTGATGACGGCGATGCCGGAAAAGCTCTC
>CAYLHM010000091.1:0-4622 GCA_964383485.1 uncultured Oscillospiraceae bacterium | reverse complement strand
GAGGGGACACACATGGTGTCCCCTCTCGGTTTTCCTCAGCGCTTGATGTCGTAGTTCATGTTCATCAAATCGCGAATGGTCTTTGCATCGTCGGTGATGTTGGCATCGCCGTGAATGGTGTGCTTGATCACGGAGCTGGCCACGGCGAAATTCACCATGTCCATGGGCCGGTATTCGTTCATCATGGCGTAGATCAGGCCGCTGGCAAAGGCGTCGCCGCCGCCCACCCGGTCCAGAATGTTAAAGGTAAAGAGCTTGCTTTCAAAGGTGTGCCCCTCGTACCACATAAAGGCCTTCAGGCTGTTCTCGCTGCCGGAGTGGGCATAGCGCACATGGCGGGCGATGCACTTCAGGTTGGGGTACCGCTCCACAAAGTGCTGGAATACCTCGTCCTGCTCCTCATAGCTGGGCTGCAGCGGCACGCCGTCCTTCCAGTCGCCCTTGGCGGGATTTTCCTCGTCCTTGTACAGGTGGTACGGCTCAATGCCGAACAGCACATCCACATAGGGCAGGCACTGGGTGCAGAAATCCCGGGCCTGCTCCCAGGTCCAGAGCTTGGAGCGGAAATTGCCGTCGAAGCTGACGGTGAGGCCCTTTTCCTTGGCCTTTTTCAGGCAGTTCATGATCAGCTCGGCGCAGTTGGGACTGAGGGCCGGGGTGATGCCGGACAGGTGCAGCCAGTCGAAGCCATCCAGCAGGGCATCCAGATCCACGCCGGAGAAGTCAAACTCGGCAATGGCGCTGTGCTTGCGGTCGTAGGTCACCTTGCTGGCCCGAATGCCGTAGCCGGTTTCCATATAATAGGTTCCCAGGCGATGGGTGGGGGTCTGCTCCGGGGTGGACAGGATCACCGGGGTGCAGTGGACATCGTTGGAGCGGAGCCAGCGAATGGCGCTCTTGCCCAGGGAGTTGTTGGGCACCACGCTGAAAAAGGTGGAGTCCACCCCCAGGTTGGCCAGGGCCAGGGCGATGTTGGCCTCGGAGCCGCCGTAGCTGGCCTCGAAGCTGTTGGCCATGCGGATCTTGGCGTAGTTGGGCGGGGTCAGGCGCAGCATGATCTCGCCGACGGTGATGAATTTTTTGGAATGGTTGCCTTTCAATAGCGGGTTCGTATGTTCCATGGGACATTCTCCTTCCGGGCCGAATTTGGTATCTGCCTTTATTGTAGCGAAGAATGAGAAATATTTCAATTCTCTTTTTCAAAATTCAGCGTTTTCCCCAAATTCAGGCCCGGAAATTGAACATTGTGCCCAAAGCCGGTAGACTGTCAATACAAAACTTTATGTGCGCCGCTGTAAGGAACGGGCAAGCCCGTTCCCTGCGAGTAAGTTGTTTGCACCGTTTTAGCTGTTACCAGTCTTTCTTGAAGATGCGGGGCGCAAATCTGTACAGCAGCAGCACGCCCGCCACGGTGATCACCGTTTCCGGAAGCATATAGCTGCCGTTGTACAGCAGGCTGTACACCCAGCACAGAGCCTTTTCGCCCATGCTGCCGACCAGGCTGGCCCCCCAGGAGAAGCCGCTGAGCCATTCCGTGGCGGTGGAATAGTCGTACCACACGATATAGCCGGACAGGAAGCTGCACAGGAACCGCAGCAGGCACACCGCCACGGCGCTGATGCTCAGGCCCGCATAGCGGTTGCGGAAGGGCCGGGCCAGCAGCTCCGCCAGGCCCAGCACGGTGAATGCCAGCAGATAGTCCAGCAGGATGCAGCCGATCTGCGCCCGCAGGGTGACACAGTAGGCCAGATTTTTCAGGCCCATCAAAAGCTGAACCAGGCCATTGGCAAAGGCGGTGAGCAGGCCCCAGCGGTAGCCGTTGCGGTAGCTCATGACCAGAATAGGCACCATGGAGAACAGGGTGACGGAGCCGCCTCTGGGCAGGCCCAGGAAGGGCACCAGATCCGACAGAGTGCTGAGCACCAGGGCCATGGCCAGCATCAGCGCACCTTCACACAGGGCACGGATCTGGGCGTGGGATTTTCTTGTGTTTGCCATGATCGCAAACCTCCAAATAAGAAAGTATCGCATTGCAAATCCGTCTGGGTGCAATGCGATACGCACTTTGCATCTTTCCCTACGACGGTACGGACCGTATCAGGTTCACGGGTCAGGGCGGCGATAGCCCAATCTCAGCCGGATGCCTCCGGCCCCCCGAAGATTTCATTGTTCTGCGATCTGGAATTATTATAGCAGATTTTGCCGGCTTGTCAAGAGGAACGCCAACGATTGATACATCGCCCTCCTGCCTGCCCTCCCCCGTCAAATCACACCCTGGCGCAGAGTGGCATCGGCCACCTTCAGGAAGCCGGCAATGTTGGCCCCGGAAACATAATCGCCGGGGGCGGCGTACTGCCGGGCGGCATCGTCGATGCTGTGGAAAATCGTGACCATGATGCTTTTCAGCCTTGCATCCACTTCGTCAAAGCTCCAGCTCAGCCGCTGGGAATTTTGGCTCATCTCCAGCGCAGAGGTGGCTACGCCGCCGGCATTGGCAGCCTTGCCGGGGCAGAACAGCACCCCATGCTCCTGGAGATAGGCGGTGGCCTCCAGGGTGGTGGGCATATTGGCGCCCTCGGCCACGGCAATGCAGCCGTTTGCCGCAAGCAGCCGGGCATCGTCCAGGGTCAGCTCATTCTGGGTGGCGCAGGGCAGGGCCACATGGCACTGCACGCTCCAAACGCCCCGGCCCTGGCGGTACTGGGCGGAGGGCCTGGCGGCGGCATAGGCGCTGAGCCGCTCCCGGCGCTGTTCCTTGACCTCTTTCAACAGGGCCACATCGATCCCCTCCGGGTCATAGATCCAGCCGGTAGAGTCGGAGCAGGTGACGGGCTTTGCCCCCAGCTGGAGCGCCTTTTCAATGGCATAGATGGCCACATTCCCGGCGCCGGACACCGCCACGGTCTTGCCCGCCAGGTCGTGGCCGTTACAGCGGAGCATTTCCTGGGTGAGATACAGCAGACCGTAGCCCGTGGCCTCCGTCCGGGCCAGACTGCCGCCGTAGCTCAGGCCCTTGCCGGTGAGCACGCCCTCGTAGGTGCCACGCAGACGCTTGTACTGGCCGAACAAATAGCCGATTTCCCGTCCGCCCACGCCGATATCGCCGGCGGGCACATCCAGATCCGCCCCCACATATTTTTGCAGCTCGGTCATGAAGCTCTGGCAGAAGGCCATGATCTCCCGGTCGGACTTGCCCTTGGGGTCGAAATCCGAGCCGCCCTTGCCGCCGCCGATGGGCAGGCCGGTGAGGGAATTTTTGAAGATCTGCTCAAATCCCAGGAATTTGATCACGCTCAGGTTCACGCTGGGGTGGAAGCGCAGGCCGCCCTTGTAGGGGCCGATGGCGTTGGAAAACTGCACCCGGTAGCCGTTGTTCACCTGCACCTGGCCCCGGTCGTCCACCCAGCTCACCCGGAACTGGAGGATGCGGTCCGGCACGGTCAGCCGCTCCAGCAGGGCCTGGCGGCGGTAAAGCTCCTCATTTTGTTCGATCACCGGCCGCAGGGACAGCAGGACCTCCTGCACGGCCTGGCGAAACTCCGGCTGATCCGGATTTTGGCGGCAAACGCCGGCCAGCACTTCGTCAACATAGCCCATGAAAAAACCTCCACAATCCATAAAAAGATAGCATCATTGTAGCACACTGAATAAAAATTTGCAAGTGGGCAATGGCCTTTTTGCCGGATTTTCATAAAAACCGGGCGGTGAAAGCCGCCCGGCATTGTAATGGATTTGGATATTCCGGGATCCGGTTTACACCAGCTCCTGGAAAAGCTGCCTTAGATTTTTCACCGAACGGCAATTTTCCGGCAGGGGCGCAGAAAGGGCAGGGGACTGCTCGGTGGAAATATACACGCTGTCTAAGCCTACGGCAGCGGCGCCCCGGCAGTCGGCCTCGTCATCGTTGCCGATCATCAGGCTCTTCGCCGGATCCAGATGATATTTTTGCAGAAGACAGCCGAAAAACTCCGGCGAGGGCTTTTTCACGCCGGCCTGACTGGACAGCAGGATCCCGTCAAAGCAGCCCAGCAGATCCAGCAGCCGCAGCTCCGGCAGGGTGAAGCACTCCTGGGCGTTGGACAGCAGGTACACCCGCTTGCCCCCATAGTGCAGCTGGGCCAGCAGCTCCCATGCGCCGTCAAAAAGCCGCAGTCTTTCGGTGGACAGGGTGCGGAACAGGCAGGCCAGATCCTGCAGCTCCTGCACCGACATGGCAGGGCAGAGCTGCTTCCACACCAGCAGCAGATCCGGCTCCGCCGGGCCGGTGCGGCCTTTGGCGGCAAGCTCGGCCTCCTTTGCACTCTGGGCCTGATCACAGCGGTACAGATAGTCCCCATGAAGCTGCTCGGCACGCACAGGAAGGCCCTTCATCAGCAGGAAACGGGCCAGGGTATCCCACAGTGCCGGTTTTTCCTCGTCTGTGTGGATATTTACCAGAGTTCCGTAGAGGTCAAAAATGTAGTTTTGATAATATTTGATGTCCACATAATCCTCTCCTCTGAAGCGGTAGTGTTATCATACAACATTCTGAAGAAAAAGTAAAGAGGCTTTCATCGCAAAAATTCGATATATTCCCCTTTTTTTGGGGGGCGGCAAAACTTATCATTCCGATAAGGAACGCA
>CAYLHM010000090.1:0-4668 GCA_964383485.1 uncultured Oscillospiraceae bacterium | reverse complement strand
CAATAGTCAAAAAAAGATTTCCGGCATAGAATGAGCCGGAGGGATCGAATATGAAAAAACCGCTGTTTACCGGGGTCTGCACCGCCATGGTCACCCCATTTTTAGATGATACAGTCAATTATCCCATGCTGGAAATGCTGCTACGGCGGCAGATGGAGGCGGGGATCTCCGCCGTGGTGCTGGCCGGAACCACCGGCGAGGGCGCCACCCTGAGCGATGGGGAAAAGCTGCGGATTTTTGAACGCAGCAAACGCTTTTCCGGCGACGGCCTGACGGTGATCGCCGGCACCGGCTCCAACGACACCGCCCATGCCGTCCGCCTCTCTCTGGCAGCCCAGGAGGCCGGGGCCGACGGTCTGCTGGTGGTCAGTCCCTACTACAACAAGGCCACCCCCGATGGCCTGATCGCCCACTACTGCGCCATCGCACAGGCGGTGCGCATTCCCGTCATCGTCTATAATGTCCCTACCCGCACAGGGGTGGATATCCCGGTTTCCGTTTATAAAGCCCTGTCCCATGTGCCGAACATCATCGGCGTGAAGGAGGCTTCCACGGATCTGGAAAAGGTTCTGCGGATCCGCCGGGAATGCGGCCGGGATTTTTACATCTGGTCGGGCAACGACAGTCTGGCTGTGCCGGTTCTGTCCCTGGGCGGGCAGGGCCTGATCTCCGTGGCCTCCAATCTGGTGCCGGAGAAGATACGGGCCATGGTGGATGCCGGACTGGACGGAGATTTTGACACCGCAGCGGATCTGCAATGCAGTCTGCTGCCCCTGACAGATGCCCTATTCTGGGAGGTCAACCCCATTCCCGTCAAGGCCGCCATGGCCCACATCGGCTACGACTGCGGCCCCTGCCGTCTGCCCCTGACCCCCCTCACCGCCGAGCATCAGAAGAAGCTGGAGCAGCTATTGGGATAACAAGGGGTTGGCATCTTCTTGCCCCCCGCATTTATGAGGGGGAGCCCGAGCTTGCGAGGGCGGAGAGGGTATAAAAGCGCTGTTTTACCCTCTCAGTCTCGCCTACGGCGAGCCAGCTCTCCCAAAGGGAGAGCCTTTGGCGCTCACTATCCATTTCAAAAAAGGGACTGCCTTCTCTTTTGAAAGGCAGTCCCATCAATTTAATTCTTTTGTTCACCCAAATATTCCAAAATCCCGTCGATTTCAGCCGGACAGCGGTAGTAGACCGTCTTTGCGCCGACCTCGGTATAGTCATCGCTGGCAGCCACCAGGCCGTCTTCATAAAATTCCAGAGTATAGCCATCGCTGGGGCGCAGACAAACGGCCGCCGTTCCCTGGGGTTCCTGCTTTTCCAGCTGCTCCCACTGCCCGATCTGCAAGTAAGACACCAGCGCCTGATCTCCGGGCAGATCAAAGGAACCGTCCTCAAGGTTTACAAAAACAGAGCCGGTCTGAAGCCGCTGGGAAATACCTGCTTGAGTCAGGCTTTCGGGCATGAACTCGCCACGGTACTTCAGATACTGCAAAACACCCACCGCCGAGCCGATCACAAGGCAGGTAAAGACCATGCAAACCGCAAAAATGATCCGCTGCTTCGTCTTTTCCTTCATCAGAACCACCCTTTCATCACTTTATAGCTGTATTCATGATATCACTCAAATTCACCCAGGAAATTAGGAAAATGTAAACATTTCTTTAATTTCTTTGCTCCGGCACAAAGCCCTCGAAGATCGGTACCCACCCGGCTTTCTCGGCGGCAGCCAGCTCACCGGGCGCCGTCAGTGTCCAGCTCACGCAGGGCAGCCGCCACAGCCGGTTCCATAGTTGCAAGCTAAAATTCCTGCGATCGGAATAACGATAGGCCACAAAATCCGGCCGGGTGAAAAAGTTGAGCAGGAGATTTGTCAGGCAGAATTTCAAGATCCAGGGAGTGGGATTGCTCTTTGCCGCCAAGAAATTCTCGGCAAGCTGCCCCCGAACCCACTGGGGCCGGAGCCTTTTCACCCAGTACACGCAGCGTGGGTCAAAGCTCTCCAGGCAGAACAGGCCCTCGTAGCCGTCCAGCATTTGGCACACCGTTTCCGTCAGCCGCCGGGCGTTGCTGCCCTCCGGCTTCAGCTCCACGATCAGGGGTGTCCGCCCGGCAAACAGCTCCAAGACCTGGGAAAAGGCCGGAATACACTGGTCGGTGCCCTCCAAACGGTAATCAGAAAGCTCTTTCCGTGTCAAATCCTCCAGCTTTCCGGGCATACCGGTGGTACGCTTGAGGACGGAATCGTGCATTACCGCCAGGCTCCCGTCGGCCAAAAGATGCACATCCAGCTCGGCGCCAAAGCCGGCATCCACGGCGGCCCGAAAGGCGGCCAGGCTGTTTTCCGGCACCCCCGGACTGTGCAGGCCCCGGTGGGCATACCGCCATTGGCTCAGCTCCCCCATGCGGCCCCTGCGGCCCCCGATTGCCAGCACATACAGCAAAATCAGAAGCAGCAGGAACCCCAAAATCACGGACATTGCTCAGTCCTCCCCGGCAAAGGCCTCCACGCCGGTTTTTGCCAGGGGCTTGCTGTCGCCGTGGCGCACCATGCACATGGTGACAAATGCCAGGACGACAAAGCAGGTAGCATAGGGAAACAGCGTGGTCATGCCTGCCCAATCCATGAGCGCACCGGAAAGCAGGGGCGTTACCGTCTGTGCGGCCATGCTGGCGGTGTAGTAGAAGCCGGTGTAGCGGCCCACATCGCTGCCGCTGCTCATCTCCACCACCATAGGGAAGGAATTGACATTGATGGTGGCCCAGCCGACACCGGCCAGGGCAAACAGGCAGTTCATCAGCAGTGCAGAGCTGCCCACCCGCATAAAGGATGCGGCGCCAAAGGCAATGGCCAGCATGGCAACGCCCGCCAAAATGGTCTTTTTGCGCCCCACCTTGGAGGCGATCATGCCCACCGGCAGATAGGATACGATGGCAGCCGCCTGGGCAATGAGCAGGGTCATGTTGTAGTCCAGGCTCAAAACCTTTTCCGCATACACGGAGTATTTGGAGGTGACGGCGTTATAGCCCATGTACCACAGGGCAACCGATGCCAGAATGAACAGCAGAGAGCGCAGGGCCGGCCCTGTCAGCTTCCCGCCCTTTTCCGCTTCCTCCTCCTGGGTGTCCAGGCCGTAGCGGCGGCTCTCCTCCTCCATCTCCCGGACGAAGCGAGGCTCCCGCACCTTCCACAGGAAAATCGCCAGAGCCAGCAGCATGATCCCGGCCACCACGGCGAAGAACGGCGTATAGCTCATCAGGGCATTTTTCACGGCACTGGTGGCGAACACCTTGCCCAAAAGCAGCACCAGAATGCCGCCGGCCGTGCCCATGAGGTTGATAACGGCATTGGCCTTACTGCGCAGGGGCTTGGGGGTCACATCGGGCATGAGTGCCACCGCCGGGCTGCGGAAAATGGCCATAGCCAGGAGCAGCACCAATAAAATGCACATAAACAGCACCAGTGTCCATCGGTAGGCTCCAGTAGTTTGCCGGGCATAGTCCTGCCGTGCAGGCACCACGAAATTTGTGTAATCCGGGTTGGTCTGGGTCTTGCCGTCCAGCTCCACCTGGGAGCGAATGGCGCAGAACTGCTCCTGGGTATAAAGCTCGTCCAGCACAAATTCCTTGCCCTCCGGGGTTTTCAGCGTGCGCCCGGCCTCGGCGGTGTACAGCTCCTGCAGGCCCGCCGGATCGTCCACCACCGCCACCCGGCCCAGGTGCTGCAGCTGCAAATTGTCCACAAAGCTCAGGCTCACCAGCAGGGCCGCAGCCACCAGTGTACCGGCCAGGATAAAGGGCGTGCGCCTGCCCAGCTTTCCCTTGTGCCGGTCGGAAATAGCGCCGAACAGGGGCAGAATGAACAGCCCCAGCACATTGTCCAGAGCCATGACCACGCCGGAAGCGGTTTGGGACAGGCCGAATTTATCAGTGAGGATCTTCGGAATGATGGTATCGTAGGCCTGCCAGAAAACCATGATCAGGAAAAAAGCAAAGCCCACAAACAGGGTGCGCTTGGTGTTCAGCTTCATAATGTGCATACCCCCAAAAATGGATTATATTCTTATTTTACCAGAGAATATGACAAATGTCTACATTTTTTGGAAAGAAATCTCAGATCATGCAAGCACCGCTTTGTGGAAGATCTTTTTGCCCTTGCGGATCTTCACGCCGGTCTGAAGCTGCTCCTGGGTCACCATGAGCGCAGCGGCAGACACCTTTTCATCGTTGAGGAACACGCCCCCCTGCTCCACCAGCCGCCGGGCCTCCTTGTTGGAGGAAGTCAGACCGCAGGCGACCATCAGGCTGAGAATGCCGATCTGGCCGTCTTTCAGCAGCTCCGGGGCGATCCGGGTGGTGGGCATCTGCGCCTCGTCGCCGCCGCCGGCAAACAGCGCCCTTGCGGCAGCCTGGGCCTTGTCGGCCTCCTCCTTGCCGTGGACCATGCCGGTCAGCTCATAGGCCAGGATCTCCTTCGCTTCGTTGATCCGGGCATCTTTCCAGTTATCCATCTCGCAGATCTGCTCCAGCGGCAGGAAGGTGAGCATCCGAATACACTTCATCACATCAGCATCCGCCACATTCCGCCAGTACTGATAGAAGTCGTAGGGCGAGGTCTTGCCGGGATCCAGCCAAACGGCATTGCCGGCGGTCTTGCCCATTTTGTTGCCCTGGGAG
>CAYLHM010000089.1:0-4718 GCA_964383485.1 uncultured Oscillospiraceae bacterium | reverse complement strand
TTTAACAAGCTATCAGGTGGCATATTCCTGCTGCCTGGCCGCCGCTTTCTTTTTTCTGTCCAGCAGATACCAGGGCAGAAATTCCAGTGCCATCACCGCCAGGGCAAGCAGCCCGTAGCCCAGCAGCCACCAGGGCTTGCCCATCAGCCGCATCAGCACCTCCAGAGGGCTGCCCTCGCTTCCGTCATTGGTGAAGAAGAAATTGCATTCCGGCAGCAGCCGGTTCACGATCATCGTAGCGGGGGCAGCGATCGCCAGGAACACGATGCACACCCAGTAGCCCTTTCCCACCGGGCGGATCTCACCGGCGACCAGTGTCATCAGGATCCATCCCACAAGCACGCCATGGAACAGGAAGCTATAGATGGACTGGAAATTCCAAATGGGCTGGTTTGTCCAGTTGCAGAACAGCAGCGCCATCAGCGCCCCAACCAGGCCGAGGCCGTAGAGAAGCTGCCCCCAGCGCCAATCCTGCCGCCACGACCACAGGGCCATAAAATACATGGTAAAGGAGCAGGGGTGCAGCGGAAGATACTCCCACGACCAGGCGCCCATGGCGGCAATGTAAAGGTCCCGCAGCAGCTCCAGGCACAAAAGGCTCAGGGAGATCCATCGGGTCATCCGCCGTCGGCCCTTTGCGCCCAATTTTTGATAGGACAGCACCATGCCCACGCACATGACCGCCAGCACTGCCAGCCATGCCAGATGCTCCGGCCCAAAAAGGGAAAAGCCCACGCCCTCCGGCAGCAGCTTCTCCGGAACAAAGAAGTATTCCATGCTACAACCCCCAGAAAAATGTTCTTTTCTCTGCCTAAAAGCAGAAATATCGTAAAAAGCGATGCAATATTATAATGCCACATATCGCGGGGGCTTGTCAAGGGTCTGCCCGCATTTTTTGGAGATAAATTCCGATATTGCGGATCATAACAGCAAAAATCGGCCCGGAATGCAGCGCTTCCTTAGATATTATCTTCACCGGCGCCGGTTTTTGCCTGTGCCGCGCGCCTTTTCAGTGTCACAATGCAGTACGGAACCACCCAGATGAGCTGTGCCGTCCAGCCCAGAATGCAGGCATAGGCAATACCGGATATGCCGATCCTCGGCACCAGCAGCATGGTGAACACCACCCGCACGCTGATCTGGGTCAAGGTCGCCAGCAGAGTGGCTTTCATATGCTTCAGGCCCCGGAAAAAGCCCTGGAAGCCATTGGTCACAGCAGGCAGCCAATAGAAAAAGATCAGCACCCGGAAATAGCTGCCGCCCTCGGCCACCGTTTCCTGGCCCGTGCTGAACAGGGACAGAAGCGGCCGATGCAGCAGCAGAAGTGTCACACAAATGAACGCAAAATAGGCCATTTCCAGCAGCATACCTCCAACCAGGCCCCTGCGCACCCGTTGCTCCTGCCCCGCCCCATCATTTTGAGCGGTAAAGGTCATCATGGCATCGGAAATACTGCGCTCCGGCACCAGAGCGATATCCTCGATCTTACCCACGGCGTTGAATGCCGCAATGGCAGCAATGTCCAGGGAATTTACCGTGCCCTGGATAAACAGCTTCCCCAAGGGCTGGCTGCACTGCTGCAGGGCCGTGGTGGCACCGTATTTCAGGGTTTTGGCCGTCAGGCTCCGGGTATTTTGGAAGCAGTCCCGGCTTAAGTGCAGCAGCGGCACCCTGCGGTAAACATACAGGACACACAGCACGGCGGACAGGGCCTGGGCGATCACCGTTGCAATTCCCGCACCGGCCGCACCCCAGCGAAAGCCCGCCACGAACAGAATATCCATACAAATATTCAGCACCGAGGACAGCGCCAGGAAGATAATCGGCGTTTTGGAATCACCGATGCTGCGCAGGCTGGCCGCATAGGCATTATACAGGCAGGTAAAGGGCATTCCCACAAAGATGATCCGCAGATACAGAACCGCCGGCTCCATAATCTCCGTTTTGACCTGCATAAGCTGCAAAATCTGCCTGGAAAATACCAGGCCCAGCAGGGTAACCGCCGCAACCAGAACGCCTTCCAGCTTCAGCAGCGCCCCCAGCTCCCGGCGCAGCAGCTCCTTCTCCCCTGCCCCATAGGAATTGCTCATCAGCACCGATGCGCCGATGCAGATGCCCGTAATGCCCAGAATGATCAAATTCATCACCGGGTCTGCCGCACTCACAGCCGCCAGGGAGGCATCCCCTGAGATGCGTCCGATGATCATGGAATCCGCCGCATTGTATGTAAGCTGGAACAGGTTCCCCAGCACCAGGGGAATGGTAAAGCGGATCATGCAGGGCAAAATTCGGCCCTGGGTCATATCCACGGTTGCACTTTTTTTCATAGCGCTTTTCTCCATAATAATTTATAAAAGCTGTAAAAAATCCGATGTCATTCCGGCAGGTAGCGCACATAGGCTTCGCTCTAAGAGCCACACCACCCCTGCGGGCTGCTTCGCAATGACAGGTTTTTTACAGCTTTCGTATTTTATTTAATTGGGGAAGCTGTTGGTCAGCAGAATGACCAGGGGCAGGGCCAGAGAAAACAGGCTGACCATCCAGGGGGTCAGGATTTTTTTAGATGCAAACATCATCAGCAGGCACACAGCCGTAACGGCCACCGGCCCCAGCACCGCCAGCTCCCGCACCAGCAGCAGATTGAAGGTTCCATCGTTTTGCAGGCCCAGGCCCACCACCTTGGGCAGATGCGCCTGGTTATAGATCGCCAGCAGCACCGCCGCCACGCCCACAGGCACCGCCGCAAAGACCTTGCGCATGGCATAGATGAAGCGGCCGAAGCGGCTCATGGCCTTGCAGAAACGGCCAAAGCCACGGGCCACGGCCTGCCGGGCAGGCTGGGTCTTTTTGGAAAGTGTATGCCATTGTTCCGTTGCTTTTTCAATAAAATTCATGTGGGCACCTCCGCCTCAACCGGGCTTCTTCAAATTGTTCAGGTCGTTTTTATCCAAAATGGCACAGCCTGTGATCTGTCCGTCTGCCACATCCATCACCGCCACCGTAGAGCCAAAATAGCCGCAGGTGCCGGGGTTCACCACCCAAAGTCCGTCGGCTTCCCGGTGGCAGTCGGCCGTGTGGGTGTGGCCGTACAGCACCGCCCGGACACCGCTGCGCCGGGCATCCTGCAAAAGCTCCGACAGGGAATATTTCACATGGTGCAGATGCCCGTGGGTCATGTACAGCTTCACACCGCAGACCGGATAGCACAGAGTTTGCGCCGGCTGGGCGACGGTGCGATAGAGATCGCAGTTGCCTGCCACAATGTGAAAGCGCAGTCCCGGATTTTCCTCCGCCAAGGCTGCACCGTCTTCGTAATAGTCCCCCAGATGCACCACCGCATCCGGCCTCACCGCCTGGACGGCCAGGCGCATGAGGTCCAAGTATCCGTGTGAGTCGGACACGACCAGAATTTTCATAAAATCCCTCTTTGCTATTATACCACAGCGGGAAAAATTTTTCCAGCTCTGATACACAAATATTTCGCCCGGCACATACACTGGTACAGAAATCGTATTCTTTCTCAGGAGGCCGATCATGGAACAATACCAATCTCTACCCAACGATCCGTCCTTGCAGCAGGCCCTGCGCTTCGCCCAAAGCAGCGCCGGTCAGCAGCTTCTGGCACAGCTCCGGCAGAGCCGGGATCCGGCCGTGCAAAGCGCCATGGAGCAGGCCGCCGCCGGAAATTATGAGCAGGCCCAGAGAAGCCTCAGTTCCCTGCTAAATTCCCCGGACTTTCAGGAGCTGCTCCGGCATTTCGGAGGCGAAGGCCATGAGTGAAATGGAGGAAAAGCTAAATTCCATTCTGAAAAACCCGGAGATGATGTCCCAGATCATGTCTATGGCCCAGAGCCTTGGTCAGCCCGCTCCGCCCCATTCGGAGCAAAAGGGGCAGCAGGCTCCCCCGCCGCCACCGCCTGCCGGCATGGACTTGGCATCCGTTCAAAAGCTGGCCGGTATCGCCCAACAGTCGGGCATCGACCGTAATCAGCAGGCGCTTCTAAAGGCGCTGAGCCCCTACCTCAGCCGGGATCGGATCCAGAAGCTGGAGCGGGCCATGCGGGCGGCTAAAATGGCCGGCCTGGCATCGTCCATACTGGGGACACAAAGCATTTCTTCAGGCAGGTGAAGCATATGTATAACCGCTATATTCCGCAGCCCGACGGCTCTTATCAGAAAAAGTACATTCCCGATCCCATGCCGGCACCGCCCAGGCCCTGTCCGCCGCCACCGCCGCCAAGGCCGGAGCCGGATCGGCAGCCGGAAAAGCCCCCAAGGCCCCAGCGCAGGGAACCGCCCCGGCAGCAGCCATGCAGTGCGGACAGCTTCCTGAAAAATCTGCTGCCTAGAGATCTGGACACCGGCGATCTGCTGGTGATCGTTCTGCTGCTGCTCATGTCCGGCGATGCACACGGGGACGGGAATAACGCCCTGCTGACCCTGGCGCTGTATCTGTTTTTATAAGGAACGCAGCTCAGCGGGGCACAAAGCCCACCTTTTTATAAACCTTGCGCAGAGTCTTTTCCGCCACATAGGACGCTTTTTCCGCACCGGCCCGGTAGACACCCTCCAGATAGGCCTTGTCCTTCATCAGCCGGGCGGCCTCCTCCCGAATGGGGCGCAGCGTTTCGATGACCGCCTCGCCCACCGCAGGCTTGAACACGCCGTAGCCGCAGCCGGAAAATTCGGTTTCGATTTCCTCGTAGGTCTTGCCGGTG
>CAYLHM010000088.1:0-4908 GCA_964383485.1 uncultured Oscillospiraceae bacterium | reverse complement strand
GCTGTACAGCAGTCGGATCATCAATACTGCGCTGTCCGGCTGCTGAACAACGCCCCGTCATTGCTCATCCTTGCGAAATGTGAAAACGATATTCCCCGGAAACCACATCATATGTTGCTCCATTGGGCAGTATGATATGTGCAGTGCTGTTGGAGGGGATCATAAAGTGGAACAGAATGCCTTCGTCATCTTTTTCCCATGCGCTGGACACCAATCCATAGGGGGAGTCAAAGGAAGCCCTTGCCCATGTCAGGGTTCCACCGGGAATAGGCGTAATGCTGAAATGATTTTCTCCG
This sequence comes from uncultured Oscillospiraceae bacterium, assembly GCA_964383485.1. Taxonomy (GTDB): domain Bacteria; phylum Bacillota; class Clostridia; order Oscillospirales; family Oscillospiraceae; genus Faecousia. The sequence goes on along the minus strand of CAYLHM010000088.1, from coordinate 4,612 downwards.
TCCACCTGAATACCGCAGACTTCTTCAAACAGGAAGCTGCATACCGCCCCGGGAGAATAGTGGTTCATGGAATGAACCAAGGGATGCTCCTCATCGTCATAGGAAATATAGTTTTCCCAGACGGTGGTGGCTCCCTGCAAAACAGTGGCCAACCAGCTTGGGGATTTTTGGTTTTCCAGCATTCTATACGCTGTTTCCTTATAACCGTATTTTGCCAAAACGCCAAGGACAAAGGGCGTGGATAGAAATCCGGTTCCCACAGTATAGTTTCTTCGAATTGCATCCTCATTGAGATGTGCGGCCACGGAGCGCTGATCCGCCTCATCCAGAAGCCCCAACGCCAATGCCCGAACCATGGGCGCTTGACGGGGTGCCTGAATGGCTCCGCCATTTACGAAATAGTGATTATACGCCTTTTTTGCTCCCGAGGCATACTCTTCACACTGAGCGGCTTCTCCGTCTTTTTGAATGGCACGCAGCATTTCAGCCAGCAGGGCCATAGAGTAGTGCATATAGGCCGATGTGATCTCCTGCTTCGGCTGAATGAGTTCCCGTCCGCCATCCACACCCGGCTCACACCATTCTCCCCAGTGAACGCCGGATTCAATTACATATTTGCTGTATTCGGAGGCAGGCAGAAGGAGTCGGTCAAACATCGCCTTTTGGGGGTGGCCTTCCGGTACACGGAAAAAGTCCTTGTCTGCGGCGGCACGGATTACATATTCCTTCCATCCGTGCATCAGGTCATAGTTTTCGTAAATGAAAGCGTCGTCTGCGTACAGCTTCCAAAGCGTATAGGGGATAATGACGGCGGCGTCTGCCCAACCTACGGAGCCGTTCAATGCATCACGGGGTTCCATACCACGGATTTTGGGGCAGACATTGTCTACACGCCCGTCTTCCCTCTGACAATCTTGCACATCCCGGAGCCACTTGCGGTAGAAAGCGGCAGTATCTGCCAAATAGCTGGCGGTTTTTGCAAAAACCTGTGCATCTCCGGTCCAGCCGCTTTTTTCCCGCTGGGGGCAGTCCGTGGGAATATCCACGAAATTGCTTTTGGTGCTCCAGAGGGTATTCTGGAAGAACCGGTTCAAAAGGTCATTGGAACAGGAAAAATCACCCACAAAGGGAATGTCACTATATACTGCAACGGCCTGAAAATCCTCCGGTGAGAAATTCTCCAACCCCTCGACCAAGGCGTACCGGAAACCGGAATAGAAGAACTCCGGCTGGAAGCATCCCTCGCCGCCCTTGCAGATATAGACGATTTCCTGTTTGATATCCGATACATTCGGAAGCATCTGGCGCAGCGTTGCGTCTGAAAATTCCCCGTGATCCAGGGCTTCGCACATCCGCAGGCGAACGGTTTGTCCCGGCTGCCCTGTAATGCAGAAGCGGACATATCCCGCCAGATTTTGTCCAAAATCCAGTATTTTTGCGCCGCTGGGACTAATGAGCAGCGTAGGTGTAAAGCATTCATGCTCGGATATACCGTCGGCAGGGGATGGAATGGGAAGCTGGGTGCTGGGAAAAAGCTGGGCATAGCTCCCATAGCTGGGTGCTTTCCGTGCGTCGTAAATTTCCCCGTCTTTCAAATCGGCATATAGGATCGGCCCGTCATTGCACCAGAGAAAGGAATCATCTGTGCCGATGACCTGCTGGTTTCCGGCATGATCTGTCAGAACAAGCTGGGCCAGGAGTGCGGTCTGTTCCCCGAAGAAATATTCCGTGTTGGAGCTTCCCAGCTTGCCCTTGTACCAGCCGTCGCCCACGATCAATTCCAGGGTGTTCTCTCCCAGATGCAGCAGGGAAGCCACATCATAGATCTGATAATGCAGGCGCTTTTCATACTCCGTGCATCCGGGGGCCAGGACCCCCGGAACACGGCTTCCGTTGATGGATGCGGTATAGACACCCAGGGCAGCAGCGTACAGTCTCGCTTTTACCGGCAGGGTAGAAAGGACAAATTTTTTCTGATAGTAATCCGCAGGCAGCCGCTTCTTTTTGGCGGTACCCACGCCGCAGATCCATTTTGCCTGCCAGTCCTCTGGGGCAAGAGCCATTTCAAACCATGCCGGTTCTGACTCTCCGGGAATGCCGTTTTCATCCCAAACCGTTACGGCCCAGCGCAGCCGCTGCATAGACCCCAGGGGTGCTCCGGCATAGCGGCACCGCATAGAATTGCCAGCAGTTTTTTCGGAATCAAAAACCAATGTATCCGATTCATCCCACACACGAACCCGGCTGGCAGTTTGACGGATTCCGTCACTGCATTTCCAGCGAAGCAGGGGGGTATGCACATCTATACCCATGGGGTTTGTCCGATATTCCGCTTGCAGATGATATGCCCTCATGCTCAAAACCTCCAGATAGTGCGTTTAGCCTTCTTGGCTTTCCTTTTCAATCGCATCCAGCTCCTTATTCAGGGAACTCAGAGCAAAGGCGCAAACGACCAGGCCAATCATCAGCACCATGGGAATAATGCTGTAGAGCAGGCGGATCATGGTGACAGCGCTCTCGGGCTGGGCTACGACGCCCTCAGTAGTGCTGATAAATCCGGATGCGGAGAGCAGCACGCCAAGTAGCGCTCCCCCCACGCCCTGGCCGATCTGGCTGGCGAAGTTATTGGATACAATGGCGGTGGTCGCATCCATACGGGGCAGATTCAGATGCTCATTGTAAGTACTGATATCCATGATGATCAAGCCGCTCAGGTAGGAAATAGGCAGAGAGGCTGCGGAAACCAGTATCCCGCCCAGCATCAGCAAGCCGAGGTTTGCCCCAGCAAAGAAGTTGATCACATACCCTGCAATCGCAGCTACCGCACCGCCCACAATGATCTGGGGGGCGCTGAATTTCTTCAGAAGCAAAGGCATAAAGAACATCAGAGGAATAATTACAAAGGACAAGGCGCTGAATACACCCATCAGGTCCGTGTTGCCCACCACATAGGTGAAGTAGTAGGACAGGACGCTCAAACTGGTTATGACATTGTATGCAAAAATAGTCCCTGCATTGATCCAGATGTATTTGTTTTTCACGATCATCTGCCAGATGGTTTTCAGGCTGACCTTGTCATACTGCAAGCCGGCATCAATCTTGGGATCCTCTTTGACAAACAGGAACCGGGGCAGACCCAGCAGGAGCATGGGTACGCCGTACAGCAGGATCAGGGTGCGCCAGCCGGCAGTGGAAGTGGCAATGCGGCCCATAGCCACGGGGAAGGAGGTGGATACAACCATGCTACCGATTATGGTGATGGGGCCACCGTAGGAGGCCAGCTTGCCCACCAGTGCCCGGTTTTCACTGAATGCCCGGATCATATAGGGCTGCTGGGAAGCGACCCGGAAAGTATTGAACACGCCGAAAGCGAAGGTGTACATAAAGAAAATCCAAATGACCTTCAGGGTTTGGTTCCATCCCTCCGGTGTATAGAACATCAGAATGGTGCAGACCCACAAGCCGATGATGCCCAGCTCATAGGGGCGGGCCTTGCCCCATTTGGTGACCTTGGCGTTGTCCACCACATAGCAGGCAATCAGGTCGGTGAGTGCATCGATGATATTGCTGATGAACAGAATGCTGCCTACAACGGCGGGCTGCATACCCAGGTAGTTGGTGCAGAACATGGTCAGATAGCCGTTGACGATGACAAAGCACGCTGCACTGGAGACATCCGACGCTTTCCACGCCAAGAGTCTGCCAAATCCCAATCTGGGGGCCTTCACTTTTTCTTTGTTTTTGCTGAATGCCATGAGAAATGCTCCTTTCATTTTTTGCAGAATTTATGTGCTTTCCAGAGAGTGGAAAATCACGCATCTACCTTCTTCACCCGGTTCAGGGCGGCGTTGAGCGTATGCACGAAAGCGGGCGTTACAAGATTGCCCATCTGCTTGAGGCTGGCTTCCACGCTCATTTTATCCATCATTGCCAGCATCTGGGGCGGAACCTGAATGTTCTTTGCCACCTCGCCGTAGGCCTCGGCGGCTTTCGCCTGAAGGGGAGCCAGGAGCGTATTCAGCACACCGGCCGCCTCCGGGTTGGCCTTGACCGCACCCATGCTGTCCTTAATGGAGAAGAAGCCCTCCTTGATGATTTCATCGTCCCGATCAAACCAGTTGGTGACGACGGTTCCGGGCTTGGCATAGTCGGGATTGGGCTTGTCCGCCTTGCGAATGGTGATTTTATCAAACAGGTCGCCGCTGATGGCCTCGATCCGATGCTCCCCGGTGATGGGAACCGTGAAACGGAAGATTTTATCGCCTCGTTGGGTGGCAAAGGGATCGCCGTCCACCAGCAGGGTCACCTGGGCCTGATTGGAATAGACCTTGATTTCCGTTTCTGCTTCCGGGCGGTCCATATACCGGCTCCCGCAGATATGGACGAAGGGCTCCTTACTTAAGTATGCTTTGTAGATGTAGAAAGCATCTTTCTTGGTTTTGCGGTCGAAGGTCACCAGGCCCTTTTGATTTTGACCGGGCTTGCCGCCCTCATCCCGTCCGTCTGCGCCGAAGTCAAACATATTCCAGCAGTGCATCGCCCAGATGTAAGGGCGCTCGGACCACATTTTCAGCATATGTTCATGGTAAAGCGCCTGGTAAGGCTCCGACCA
>CAYLHM010000087.1:0-4974 GCA_964383485.1 uncultured Oscillospiraceae bacterium | reverse complement strand
TTTCCTATATCCGCTGATGCTCCTGGCGGTACTGCTGGGGCCGCATGCCGGTGATCTCCCGGAACACATCGGAAAAATGGCTGCTGGAGCAGAATTGGAGGTCGGAGGCGATTTGGGCAATGCTGTCGCCGGTGGCGGTGAGCAGGATCTTGGCCCGCTCTACCCGGGCGCATTTGATGTAGGTGCTGATGGAAACCCCCATTTCCTCCTTGAACTTCCGGGACAGGTAGTATTCGGAGTAGCCAACCCGCTTTGCAAGAATTGGGAGCTTCAGCGGCTCGCCGGCGTGCAGCTCGATATAGTCCCGGCAGGCCTGGATCTGGCCGGACACCTTGGGGTTGGTGCGGTGCTTGTGGATCCGCATGATGAAATCCTCATACATGGCGTGGTTGATGGAGCGCAGCTCCGCAACGGTTTTGCACTCGACCATGCTCTGGATATAGCTGTCCCCCACGCTGTAAGCCGTCTCCGGGGAAAGCCCCGCCTGGATGGCCTCCCGGACACACAGGGAGGTAAAGCTGGTGCAGCTGACAAGGGCCTGTATCATCGGGTTTGCGCCGCCGGTTCGGATCCCGTTGGACATCAGGTTGGCCTTGGAAATGGCGCTCTGATAGTTGAGGTCCCCCTCCCGCACCATGTTCAGCAGCGCCCGCTCGGCGTACCACACCTGCATACGGTCCTTCTGGGGCGGGCCCTCCTGCTCCGGGCCTTCCCCCTGCTTGTTCCATTTCTGAAAATGGAGATCGCTCCGATTGAGCTTTTCCCCGGTGACACAGTAGTGGAGCATCAGGGCGTACTGGAAGAACAGAATGGAGGACACCACCGGCAGCCCTTGGAGCAGCTGGATATAGCGCTCCCGCCAGGACAGATCAACATGGAATATCCTGGCGCTTTTCTCGATATATTCCGTGGAGATGTCCGAGTTGAACACCGGCCCGATGACATAGTAGACACTGGCGGCGCTTTCCCCGCGCCGGATGATGGCGCACCACATCAGGCCCATCTGGGCGCCCAATATCAGCGGAGCCGTGTAGTCCTGGCAGCTTTCAAGCATATACGCCTTGCAGCCGGTGCGCTCAAAAATCCGATCCAGAACCAAATGCTCCGAGTTCGTTTCGATCAGCTGCCCGTCGGCGCCGTAACACCAAAGGCCGATGTTGGTGCCGCAGGACAAAAGCTCTTTCATCAGCGCCAGATTGGCCTGGATATCAAAATGCTCGTTTTCCATGTCCGTACCTCCCTTTTAAGCTCCGTATATTGTATCACATTTTTGCGGTAAATGCAATATAATTGCCATATTTTTTAGTTGCGCAATATTTTGACATTTAGCGCAATTTTTTTGTTTATCTTTTGTGAATGGGTGTGTAAAATATACTTTAGAAAAGGGGCGATAGCCCTAAGGAACCTCTGATGAAATCGTCTGCGGTTTCAGCGGTAGGACTTTGACCCCGGAAATGCGGACTGAAAAAGGAAAATACATCCGGTATTCCGCCCTTTTCCGCTCCTTTTCCGGACAAAAAATCTCTCGCCGTCCGCCCTTGCCGCTTTTCTCAGGGCTTCCCTCAGAAAAACAGATCAGGAGGAAGAAACATGGCAAACCAAACCAAAACCCGCAGCGGCTGGCTGGCGAACGCCTTTAGCGGCCGTATGTGGGACTCGAAAATCACCTCGGCCAACACCACAAAAAAGGAAATGTGGCTGGGCTATGTGCTGGGTGTGTGGGGCATGATGATGACCAGCTCCATCGTCAACAGCTACTTCAACCAGTATCTGACGGATGTCCTGGGCTTCGATGCCTCCAAGGGCGCTTGGGTCGTGGGCTTCATGGTGCTGTTCCCCGTTGTTTCCAAGATCATCGATGCCATTACCAATCTGGTCATGGCGAAAATCATCGACTCCACCACCTGTAAGCAGGGCAAGGTTCGTCCCTGGCTGCTGGTCTCCGCACCCCTTGTGCTGGTCAGCGTGATATTGCTCTTCTGGATGCCGTTCCAGAATGTAAGGGCGCAGGCCATCTGGATCGTGGTGATGTTCAACCTGTATTACAGCGTGTCCTACACCATGTGGAATATGTCCAAGGAGCTGATGCCGGCGGTTTCCACCCGGAATGTGAACCAGAGAAAAAATCTGGCTACTGCTGCGCAAATCGTTGGCAATGTGGGCACCGGCATTGTTTCCATTCTGTTCCCCTCCATTCTGGCGGCGGTCTGCAGTGCCGTGCATGGCGACAATGCCAAGGGCTACCTGGTGTCCATGGCCGTGATCGCCACCTTGGCGGTTGCTACCACCTTTGTGCAGTATTTCTACACCCGTGAGCGTGTCACCGAGGAGCGGCGCAATCAGAGCGGCATTGCAAAAGAGGAAGCCGCCCACCTGGAAATCCACAAGGAAGCATCTATGATGGATCAGTTCCGGGCTTGCCTGAAAAGCAAGTATTGGATCCTCTTTGTCCTCATTGTACTGATTTTCAACATCTGCACAAATCTTCGCAACATCTCCCTGATTTACTACTCCGGCTGGGTCGTACACGGCAATGCCTATGGCGAAGTTGCCGCCACACAGGCAAAGTTCCAGATGATTGCCCTGTCCCCCATGGGCCCCGGCATTCTGCTGATGCTGCCTCTGACCAAGAAATATGGCCGTACCAAGACCATCTGGACCACTGCTGTGCTGACCATCGCCGGTTCTATTCTGGCCTACCTCAGCGTGGGGAAGGGAACCATGATTTATGCCGGCACTGCGTTGGCAGCCATTGGCAACATTTCCTTCAGCTATATGCTCATGACCTTCATGGGTGATGTGATTGACCAAGTGGAGTGGAAAACCGGCATCCGTTCCGACGGCCTCACCGGCGGCTTCGTCAGCGCCATGATGATGTTTGCCGTTGGCATTGCCCAGGGCCTGTTCAACCTGGGCTTAGGGCTGACCGGCTATGCTCAGCCTACACAGACTGGCTCCTTTATCAACGAAGCAGGCAAGGAAATTGCCCTGTATGCCGACCAGACCGCCGCTGCAACGGGTTGGATTAACTTTGCCTATCAGGGCAGCTTTATCATTGTGGGTGCGGTTGTCTTCTTCATGTTCTGCTTTGTGTTCAAGATCGAAAATGATATGCCCAGGATCTCCAGGGAGCTGCAGGAGCGCAAGGTGGCCGAGTGCGCCAAGCTGGGCATCGAGTACATCCCCGCCGACGAGCTGGAGCGCCGGGAAATCGCCAAGCAGGAAGCGGAGGCCGAGGAGATCCGCATCAAGGAGCTGAAAGAAAAGTGCGCCAAGAAGGGCCTGGATTTCCGCACCGAGAACCAAAAGGTCTTGGACAAGCGAGCCGCTGCGGAAGCAAAGAAGGCTGCAAAGGCTGCTAAGAAAGCCAAGAAGTAAATCCATCGCTATGGGCAGCGGCAGAAATGCTGCTGCCCAGCTTTCCAAATCTCGGAATAGGAGAATATCATGAGAAGTTATGTAAACCTGAATAAAGATTGGCGCTTTGCAAAAACCGCCCGGATACCCGAAACCCTCCCGGACTGGGAGACAGTGACCCTGCCCCACACCTGGAATGCGGTGGACGGGCAGGACGGCGGCAATGACTACTGGCGGGGCACGGCCTGCTATGCGAAGCTGTTTGCCAGCCCGGAACGGACACCCGGCCAGCGGGAATATCTGGAATGGAACGGTGCTGCCATGACGGCGGATGTGTATGTCAACGGCCATCACCTTGCCCATCATGAGGGCGGCTACTCCACCTTTCGCTGTGAGATCACCGATGTGCTGGAGGAAGTGAACCTGGTCTGTGTCACCGTGGACAACTCCGAAAACGACCGGGTGTACCCCCAAAAGGCGGACTTTACCTTCTACGGCGGACTATACCGGGATGTGAACCTGATTTTGGTGCCGGAAACCCATTTTGAGCTGATCCGGGACGGCGCCCCCGGTATCAAGGTGACCCCCCGTGGTCTCCGAGGATTTGAGATCCGCCACCGTCACGGTGGAAACCTGGCAAAATGGCGGCGCCGTCACCTACACCTTGAACGGCGAAAGCAAAACCGCAGAAAGTGTAGGCGGCCACGCTTCTGCGGAGTTTACCGTTGAGCCTGTCCGCCTGTGGGACGGGGTAAATGACCCCTATCTCTATACCGTCACCGCCACGCTCAGCAGCGGCGATGAAATCAGCGCCCGGTTCGGCTGCCGGAAGATCGGCTTTGATGCGGAAAAGGGCTTCCTGCTCAATGGCCGGGTCTATCCGCTCCGGGGCGTCAGCCGCCATCAGGACCGGGCGGGGCTGGGCAGCGCCTTGACTGCGAAAGAGCATCAAGAGGACATGGAATTGATCCGGGAAATCGGTGCCAACACCGTCCGCCTGGCCCACTACCAGCACGCTCAGGAATTTTACGACCTCTGCGATGAAAACGGCATCATCGCCTGGGCGGAAATTCCCTACATCACCCAGCATATGCCGAATGGCAGAGCCAACACCCGGAGCCAACTGCGGGAGCTGATCACCCAGTGCTACAACCACCCGTCCATCGTCTGCTGGGGCCTTTCCAATGAAATCTCTGTCAACGGCATGAGCGAGGATCTGCTGGACAACCACCGGGCGCTGAACGAGCTGGCCCATGCGCTGGATAACACCCGGCCCACCACCATGGCCCACGCTTTTATGCTGGAAACCGACAGCCCGCTCATCGGCCTTGCGGACATCGGCAGCTACAATCTGTACTTCGGCTGGTACCTGGGGAGCTTGGAGCAGAACGACCGCTTTTTTGACGAATACCATCGGAAGTTCCCCAACCGGGTCATCGGCTTCTCCGAGTACGGCGCGGATGCCAACCCCCAGTTCCAGGCGGTTCACCCGGAGCAGGGGGACTATTCCGAAACCTACCAGTGCGTGTACCATGAGCATATTCTGAAGTGCATTGAGGAACGCCCCTACCTGTGGGCCACCCATGTGTGGAACCTGTTCGACTTTGCCGCCGACGG
>CAYLHM010000086.1:0-5027 GCA_964383485.1 uncultured Oscillospiraceae bacterium | reverse complement strand
CACAGGTAGATATCCAGCTTTTCTTTCATGTTGTCCGGGATCGTCCGATCCACCGGGCAGCGGGCGGCGTTGGCCATGCGCTGGGTAAAGGCAATGATAAACGCCGTGTCGGCAACCATCTGCTCGCCGCTCATCACGGCCAGGGTGTCGTAGCTGTTGTGAATGGTGGCGGTGTTGTTGGGGGCGATCCGGGCAAAGGACAGGGACGGCACACCGTGGTCTGCGAACGGGGTGGAGTCGCTGGAGTACACGCCCTGGCTGGCCTTCATGCCAAAGCCCTGCTCCGATGCAAAATACTGTACATAGTGAACCAGGGCTTCCTCGGCGGTGCAGCAGGCGATGAATTTGCCCATGATGCAGCCGATCATGTCCAGATTGATATTCAGCACCGCCTTGCTCAGCTCCTCCTCGTGGGCCTGGCAGTAGGCCTTGGAGCCCAGCAATCCCCGCTCCTCGCTGCCGCACCAGATGAAGCGCAGGCCGTAGCGGTGGGGCCGGCGGGCAAAATATTCCGCCACACCCAGAATACCGGCAGAGCCGGACATATTGTCGTAGGCGCCCTGGGAGAGGGAAGTGGAATCATAGTGGGCGGTGAGGACGATGTATTCCTCCGTCTCGCCGGGCAGCTCCAGCACCACATTCCGGGACTGGCCCGCATATTCCTCCTGCTTCAGCGTTAATTTTGCGGCGGAAGCACCCCGGCGGATCAGCTCGATGGCGGATTTGGCGTTGATGTTCACGCCGGGCAGCTTGTTGCCCTTGCTGACGAAGCTGCGCAGCTCCCGCTGGTCGATATCCCGGTCGGTGTAGTTGGCGTTGCCATCGTAGGTAACAAAGCCTGCGGCCCCGTTTTCCAGCAGATCCTGATAGATCCAGTAGCCCAGGTAGCCGTCGATCATCACGATTTTGCCCCGGCACTGGGATAAGCTGTGGGGATCCGTGTTGCGCAGATAGTAGAAGGGGGCTTCCACCTCGGCAGAGCCGGCATTGAAATAGCCCTTGCAGGGAATTTCGGTACCGTCCACCAGCAGCTTTGCCTCCCGGATCGTGGCCATGTCTACATCGAACGGCTCTATATGGGCCTCCAGCCCCAGGGCGGCACAGCGCTGAACCAGGTATTCGGCACAGCGCAGCTCCTCACTGCTGCCGCCGGTGCGCACATAGGCGGTATCCTCAAAAATCTTCATCATTTCTTTTGCGTCCATGGTATCTCCTTACTTTTCCGCCAAAACGGTGGTGATAAAATCCTGCACCTGCTGATATTCGTCGAAATTCGCCAGATACATATAGTCGGCCATAAGATCGGACAGGGCCTTCGGCACCGGCCCCTGCTGCTTCATTCGGCTGCCGTAGCGCTCCATGACCTGCTGATGGCTCAGAGCGAAGTTGTGGCCGTCCCGGCGGCTGACAAACACGCAGAACTGGTGCTTCCCGGAGTCGGGCAGGAGCCGCTTGTCGTAGACCACCATATCAGCCCAGATCTTAAACACATCGGTGGAATGGGCATAGTCCATCATGTCCGGCGCTACACCGCCAGCGGGGCGCATATTGACCTCCAGGCCGATCACATCCCCCTTTTTGCCCAGGCCCGGCTGGTCGGCATCCAGCACAAAGTATTCCAAATGCACAAAGCGGCTCTTCACATGGAAGGCCTTCACGGTGGCCCGGCCGGCCTCCTCCAGCTTTTTGGGAAGATCCTTGACGATATAGAACACACAGCTGCTTTTGTTGTTGATGATGTCCATCAGGGAATTGGGGGTCACATTGCCGGTGAAGAACAGCGGCTCGCCGTGGGAGTCCACAATGGCATCAAAGGTCTGCACGGTGCCGTTGACACATTCCTCCATGATGTATTGAATGCCGCTGTCCTTGGTGGCGAAGAAGTAGTCCATCTCCTCGTCGCTTTTCAGGCGGTAGGTGTGGCTGGCGCCCACGCCGTTGTCCGGCTTGACAATGACGGGATAGCCCACCTGGTGGGCAAATGCCAGGCAGTTCAGGCGGTCGTCCACCAGATGGTACCGGGCGGTGGGAATGCCGGCCTTGGCATAGTAGGTTTTCATGGCGGATTTCAGCTTGATCCGCTCCATGTCCTCCACCTGGAACCCGGTGGTGATGTGGAACGCCGTCCGCAGGGCGGCATCCCGCTCCAGCCAGTATTCGTTGTTGGACTCCAGCCAGTCGATCTTGCCGAATTTATAGGTCAGGAACGCCACGGCACGGAATACCTCGTCGTAGTTTTCCAGATTGCCCACCTTGTAGTAGTCGGCGAGGGCAGCGCGAAGCTCGGGCTTGAGCTGATCGTAGGGGCAGTCGCCGATGCCCAGCACCCGCATACCGTTATTTTTCAGCTCGGAGCAGAATTTCCAGTATCCCTCCGGGAAGTTCGGGGAAACGAAAATAAAGTTTTTCATAAGTTCTCTCTTTCCTTTCTGTATTTTATAGAAAGCGTGGGATGTAGTAGGCCGCCTGCCTGTACCACCAGTCCCAATCGTGGTTCACATCGTAGCCCCAGAAATCCACCGTGGCGTGAATGCCCTTTTCCCACAGCACATGGGCAAGCCAGGCGGTGCTTTCCTTCAGCTCGTCCTCCCAGGCTCCCTGGCCCACGCAGAACACCATGGTGCGCTGGTTGTACAGCTCGATGTACGGGTGATCTGCCGGCATATTGGCCAGGTAGAGGTTTGGGGAGTTCCGGTACACCAGATCGTCCACATAGTCGCCAAAGAACACTTTCCCGTCATAAAGGCCGGACAGGGCCAGCACACCCCCAAACAGGTCCGGGCGGCGGAAGAACAGGTTCCCGGCGTGCATGGCGCCCATGGAGCAGCCGAAAATCACGATGGGCTGCACCCAGCCGTTGCGCTCCCAATCCAGATGGTTCACCAGGGGCACAAATTCCTCGGTGGCGTAGTGGTACCAGCGCTCATGCTGCTCGATCCGGCGGCGCTTGTCACCGCCCAGGTCGGCGTAGGCCTCCTGGTCAATGCTGTCGATGGCATAGACGGTGATCTCGCCTGCATCGATCCAGGGGGCAAACACGGCATCCATGTGGAAGCTCTCAAAATCCCAGAACCGGCCGCCCTGACAGGGCACAAAGATGAAGGGCTTGCCGTGGTGTCCGTAGACCTTGTATTCCATATTCCGGCCCAGGTGGCCGCTGTAATGCTGACCGTAGCGTGTTTCCAAGTCCTACACCCCCAGACAGCGCATGAAAATGGGAATTTGCCGCTCCCAGGAGGCTTCGCTGTGGGTGCCGCCGGGGACGATGCGGAAGGTGAGGTTCACCTTCTTTTCCAGCAGGCAGTGGGCCACGGTGGTGAGGGCATCCGCATTTTCCGAGTGGTTGTAGATCTCTACGCTGCCATAGTCCAGGTAAATGCAGGTGTCGCCGCCAATCGGGGAGGTGAGGATCATGGCCTCCACCTGTACCTGATCCACCCACAGGCTGGGGGACAGGCAGGCCGCACGCTGGAAAATATGGTTGTAGGCGCAGACGGCATACAGCGCCATCAGCCCGCCCATGGACGAGCCGCAGATCAGGGTATGCTCCCGGTCCGGCATGGTGCGGTAGCGGCTGTCGATGTAGGGCTTCAGCTCCTCCACCAGCCAGCGCATATAAGCAGCGCCCCGGCCCTCGATGGCGCCCAAGGTGCTGTTTTCAAAGGTGAACGGGGCGTATTCCTCCAGTCGGCCGTTCCCCTCGTGGTTGCACTCCACAGCCACAATGATCATCTGTTCCCGGCGGCGATCCATGTAGTTTCCCATGCCCCAGGACTTCCCATAGGTGGCATCGCTGTCAAAAAAGACATTGTGCCCGTCAAACATATACATCACCGGGTAACGGCGTGCCCGATATTTCTCGTAGTCTCCGGGCAAATACACATAGCAGCGCCTGGGGGTATCGCCGCTCAGCTCCGGGATGGTCAGCTCCCATTTGAAAACCATGTTCCCACATCCTTTGTTTTAGATCCCCTATAGTATAATATATAAAATTCAAAATGTCAATTTTAGGAATACAAATTTGCGCCGGTCACACACAATTTTTTTAGAAAAATATCGGTAGGCATTGCAATTTTCAGCGTGATCGTATATAATATGCCTGACTGTCCGGGAAAGGGGGCCGCCATCATGGAGGCAGTGTACATTGTGATTTCTGCGACCATGGGGAAAATGGGCAGATTTATCCGATTGATGACCCGTGCCCGGTATAGCCATGTGTCTGTGGCCTGCTCAGAGGATCTGCACGACCTGGTTTCCTTTGCCCGGCGGTATTACCATACCCCCTTTTACGGCGGCTTCATTCATGAAGGCCCGGAGCGCTATTGCTGGGGCGGCACTTATGCCCAGGCGATGGTCTACCGCATTCCTCTGGAGCCGGAGCAGGCCCGGGCCGTCCGGCGGGAGCTGACTGCTATGGAGGCGGCCCCGGAGCAGTATATCTACCATCTGCCCGATGCGGTTCTGGGGATGCTCCATCGCCATGCGGCCATTCCCGATGCCTATATCTGCCTGTCCTTTGGCTTGAAGATTTTGTCGCATACCAATGTCCTGCCTGCCGAGCCGGTGTATCGAATTGCGGCGCTGGCGGAGATTTTGGAGCCGTACAGAATTTACACCGGCAGTATCGGTGATTTTGCTCTGTCTTCCGAGCCGGATTATTTCCGGGAGATCTCCCTGTGGCGCAGTACGGGTTTGACCGCCAGGCAGTGCGCCCAGCTTTGGAGCCGCTGGCGTGCCGCCCGGAGCCGGAGCAGGCGTACATTTTAAGGGTTACATCGCACTAGGCAAAAAATAGATTGATTTTTGAGATTTTTCGTGTATAATAGTTGGTGGTCAAGATCCGGGTGTAGCTCAGTTTGGTAGAGCGCTAGCTTTGGGAGCTAGATGCCGCGAGTTCGAGTCTCGCCACTCGGACCAAAAATCCAGATTTCGCTTTTGCGGAACCTGGATTTTTGCTTTGTATTGAACCTTTTGACCTTGCTGACCGTCTATATAAGTGAAACCGGTTTTATTGCTCATATACCAAA
>CAYLHM010000085.1:0-5087 GCA_964383485.1 uncultured Oscillospiraceae bacterium | reverse complement strand
GTGCGTAGGGGCGGCAATCTGCCGCCCGTCGCCGCAAGGCGCTTTGCTCCCGAGGAAAGGACTTTGTACCGTATTTTTTGTTATACCGTTCATCAAACATCGGCGGAATGGGATATCTTTGCGGGCGGCAGATTGCCGCCCCTACGCATCGTTCGCACAATGTCAAAAACCCATGCCATTCCGAGCCGGTGACACGGCCACCGGTTCGCAATGACATTTGACACACGGCTTAAATCATAAAATCCTCGTCCACGCCCGGCTGCTCCTGCTTCCTGGACAGAAGCTGAGAGCGCAGAGGGATCCGCTCCTCCGCTTTCCGCTCCAGGGCGGCGATGAGCTTTTGCAGCTCCTCCGGGGCGGAACGGCTCACCAGGCTGCGCAGAACCGGCTCCTCCACGCCCAGCTCCAGCATCAGGCACAGCCGCACCGCCTGGTCCTGGAGCTGCTTTTCATATTGCCGGCCCAGCTGGGCCAGCTTGTACAGCCCCCGGTACTCCTTTTGCGCCCCGTAAAGCTCCGCCAGCTCCTGCAAGCTGTGCCTGCCGCCGCCCAGAGCCTTCAGCACGCCGGCCTCCCGCTGGGCAGGCACCGCCACAAAGGAAAATTCGTAGGCATCCATGGGCTCTTGCAAAATGGCGCAGCACAGCACACCGTCGTAGTACTCTCCCTTGTGGTGGCCGCAGCTGCCCATGTCGTCCCCGCAGATGGAGCAGACCGCCCGGCCCATGGCACAGCCCACGCTGACCTCCTTTTTGATGCCCGCCTCAATGTCGGCGATCACCTCATCGGCCACGCCGCCCCGGCGGATGTAGGCCCAGGCCTTGATGTAGCTCACGCCGTTTTCCTGCACCACCTGGGTCTGGAAGATCCGGGCCACCTGGGCGGTGCTGCTCCAGTTGTGGTCGATGATGCCGGTCTTGCCGATGAACATTTGCGCTAAAGCGGGCAGAGCGGCGGTGTCGAAGCGCTCCCCGTCCCGGTCCACCTGATCGTCGCACAGCCGCAGGGAGAACACATACACCTGCTGTGCCTCCAGGGTGCTTTTCGCCTGGGCGTTGATGGCCTCCAGCTGCTCCGGCGTAGGCTGTCCGCTGGGCTGGGCATTGCTTTGCTTGTTGATATCCATATTAGTCCTCCTTCGTTCCCTGGGGGTCTAAGCCCGCTTCGTGCCGGGCCTTGGCCGCCTGGGCATAATTCAGTGTCGCCTGGGATTCCACCGTGATGTCCTGCAAGCTGATGTCGTTCCACAGGATATTCACCCGGTCGTCCAGGCCCTCCATGGCCAGATAGGTCTTGCAGATGCGCAGCAGCGCCGGCTCCACCGTCCGCCGCAGAGCGCACAGCTCCGAGGTGAGAATGTCCGCCTGCTGGGTACTCATGCGCTCGGTGGTGCTCCAGCTCAGGCCCAGCATAAAGGGCGGCAGGCCGGTTTTGGCGATGAGCTGCTCCAAAATCTGCCGCACCGGCACCTGGGAGTCCAGAATGGGGCTTTCGCTGCCGATGACCTTGATCTCCACATCGCCCACCGCCACGAAATCCCGCACCGTGCCGTTTTTCCCGTCCTCCATGGCCTTGGCCCACTCCTGGGCCACCTGGCGGCCCCGCTCCTGGGCGGTAACCGGGTCGGTGTCCTCGCTGCCCTTGCAGATCACGCTGTAGCGCACATTCCCCGCCCGCTCCCAGTTGCTGCCCACGGCGGTATAGATCCGCATGAGAATGTCCGCCAGGAAGGGCATTCCCCGGAACATACTCACGCCGTAGGGATTTTCCGGCTCCGGGTTCCAGGTGGTGAACAGCAGCAGCTCCTGGTAGGGCAGCGGCGCCATGTGCCCGGTGTCGTCCGGCCCCCACAGCTCCACATCCAGGGGATTTTTCCCCTCCTGGGCCTGTAAGGCCGTCACATCGCCCCAGCAAACCGCCCGGAGATGCCCGCCGCTGACCACCATCTCTCCCACGGCCCGGCCATAGGTCAGCAGACTGTCCAGATAGCCGGAGAAGAAGCTGTCGATGCCCTGCTGTCCCCGGCCGCAGGGCACATGATCCAGAAAACGGTCCAGACTTTTCTGGGCCTGGGCATTGGCACACTTCACCGAGAAGCCCCCGGTGAGGCGCACGATCTTCCCCACCGCCGCATCCAGCACCGGGATGGCCTCCCGAAGCTGGCGGTAGATCCGTTCCTCACCGCCGCCCAGGGGCGTGTACCGCTGCAGCATTCCGTAGGGGTGCTTTTCCCCGCTCCGCAGCTGGCAGGCCGCCGCAGCAACGGCCGGCTCCCTCTTTTTTCGCTTCATTGCTTTCACTCCTTTTCAAATTTTCCGCTCCACCGTGCAGGCGGAGAAGCCGCTGTCCTGCTTCCCCAGCACGGTGGAAACGAAGTAGCGCATATCGTCCATGGCGTGGTCATGCTCCTTGACCACCCGGTCTTTGGCCCCGCTTTGCAGATCCCATACATATTCGTCCATCTCCCGCAGGCAGTCGCCGCAGGTGTCGCAGATCACGATCTCGCCGCTTTTCAGCTTTTCCGAGGTCAGGCGAATGCCGCTGAGTACATCGTTCACAGCCTTGACCACCCGCCAGCGCTTCCGCCGCAGTACCTCCATGAAGCTGGCGGCAGAGGGATCCACGACCACCGCCGTGATGGGCCGGTCCCCGGCAAGTCTGCCCAGCTCCACCTCATATTCCCCGTCGGTCATCTGGCGCATTTCGCTGCGGGAGCTGAAGTAGAACTCCTGCACCCGGTACCACACGCCCCTTTGCAGACCCCACAGGCCCATGGAGGTGGGATTGACCGTTCCGTAGTCGCAGGAGATGTACCATTTTTCAAAGCGCCCCGCCGGAACGCTCTGTACCATGTCCGGCTCGAAGAAATCGTACACCCGGCCCTCTGCCTGCGCCCACTGCCCCAGAATGAACCGCCGGTAGAACACGCCGTTGTACAGCCGCTGGTACCGCTGGCGGATCTGGGGCGTCAGGGAGGGGTTGTCCTCCATGGTAAAGTGCAGGCGCAGACAGTTCCGCTCCTCCGCCTCCAGGATCCAGGTCTTGTAGAACCAGTGACCCGGCCCGGCGGGATTGCAGTTGAACCACAGGCGGCTGCCCGTCACGGAGCAGCGGGCGCAGGCCTGCTCCACAAAGGAGCGGGGCATCAGCGCCACCTCGTCCAGTAAAATTCCGGCAAAGGTGATGCCTTGAATGAGGCTGGCGGAGCTTTCGTCCCGGCCGCCGAACACATAGAACTGGTTTTCCCGGCCCAAAAATTGCACGGTCACCAGGTTTTCGCTGCGCTTTTCCCGCCATTTTGCCCCCAGCGCCTGTAATTTCGGCAGAATTTCCGACAGCACATTCCGCCGCAGGGAGGAAATGGTCTTGCCGCACACGCCAAAGCGCCGGCCGTTGAAGCAGGACATGGCCCACAGGAAAAATCCCAGCCCCATGGCCAGGGTCTTGCCGGAGCGTACCGCCCCGTCGCACACAATGGCCTCCCGCCGGTTATAGGGACTGCCCGCCGTCCACCAGGTCAGCACCGTTTTCTGCTTCGGTGAAAAGCCCAGCTCCCTCAAGCCTGTTCTTCACCTCCCTGCAGGGCCGCCAAAAAGCTCTCCAGATCGGTGCCGCTGCTCTGGGCGAGCTGAGCAAGCTGCTCCAGGGCCTTCAGCCGATCCACCAGGCGGATCTCAATGGTGCCCTTGTCGTTGCGTTTGATCTCGCTGAGCAGGCTGAGATCCAGCTTGTCCAGGCGCAGATCCTCCTCCAGCGCCAGCTTCACGCAGTCGTTCACCTTTCCGAAGGCCAGCTCCGCCAGCCGCCGGGCCACATCCTCCTGCCGCAGCTTGCCGCAGCGGATCCGTCCCCTGAGGTTTTGGGTATTTTCCGCTTCCATCACGCACCTCCATTCACCCGAGGCGCCAAAAAAGCAAAAGGTTGCACAAAACCGTGCAACCCGCAAAAAAATCTCCCTCCGAAACCTCAGAGGGAGCGCTGTTTTTATGAAATTTTAGCCCAATTCCTGCCCTTTTGCGGAAAGTGTTTCTTGCGCACCGTTTGCCAGGGCCAGGACGGCGCGGGCCAGGGCGTTGGCGGCCAGAAGGGCCTGATCGTGGCTGTCCCCGGCGGCGCCGACCTCAATGAGCAGGCTGCCCGGGGTCTCATCGGTATTGTAGCGGTTTTCGGACAGATGCACCCCCCGGGTCAGACCCGGATCGCTGCGTTCCAGCATGGCAGCCAGCTTCAGGCCCAGGGCCAGATTTTCCTGCCAGTCCGGGTGATAGCGCCCGGTGGCATCGGTCCCCACGATGATCATCAGCTGGGAGGCAGGCTGGCCCCCTACGGTGCCGCAGGTGGTGAGCTGGCCGCCGTCCCCATCGTCGGCATCCCGGTGGAGATCCAGCACCAGCTGAATGCTGGGGTACTGCTCCAGATAATCCTCAATGGCCGCTCGGGCGCTGACATAGGAATTGTTATAGGACGGCTCATCGTGATGGCTGCGGTCGTGGATGACGGAAATGCCCCCGGCCTCCAGAATTTCAGCCACCTCGTCGCCGATGGACACCATGTTATAGTCGTCATCGTCCGTGTGATAGGTTCCGTCTGTGCTGTATGGCCCGGTGTAGCACTCCGTGGCATGGGTGTGGATGATCAGCACCGTTGGCTCCGAGGATTTCAAATTCCAGTCCAGTTCCTGGGTGAGCAGGGCCGGAATGTCCGGGCGGTAGTCGCAGCCGTAGATCATGGAAAACCCCTCCGCCTCGGCAGACACAAACTGCACAGGCTCCTCCTCCGGCGGCGCTGCCGTTTCCGGGGGCTGGGTGGCCGTGGACTGGGGCACCGTGGGCTGGGTGCCGGCGGGGGGCGTTTCCGCAGACACAGCCCGTCCCGTTTGCAGATATACCAGCATGGACATGGCCCGGGGGCTTTCCAGAGCCGCCGCCAGAGGACGAAAGGCCCCGGTTTCCGGCAGCCGCAGAAAAACGGCCAGGGCGATCGCCGCTGCGCCGGTACGCAGGGCCAGCTTTTGATGGTTCATGAAATTCCCCTTTCCGATTTGCCGTCGAATTGCGCCGTCAGGGTCGTAAATCGACGGTGTGTTT
>CAYLHM010000084.1:0-5135 GCA_964383485.1 uncultured Oscillospiraceae bacterium | reverse complement strand
TACGCAAGAAATCAGCGGGGCGGCTGGATATAGCGCTCGTGACTTCGCGGCGCAGGCCGTGCATAGACCCCGGACACCAGCCCCAGCATGGCATAGATGGACACGGTGGAGCTGCCGCCGTAGCTGATCAGGGGCAGCGTCAGGCCGATGACCGGCACCACGCCCAAATTCATGCCCACATTGACGAACACCTGGAAAATCAGAGCGGCTGCGGCTCCGAAGCAGACCAGCCGGCGCATATAATCGGTACTGCGCAGGCCCACCCAGATGCAGCGCCCGATCAGCACCGACAGCATGATGATCACCAGCAGGCAGCCCAAAAAACCCATCTCCTCGCCGATGGCGGAGAAAATAAAGTCGGTATGCTGGGCCTGCAAAGCGCCGGCTTGGGTGAGGTTGCCATGATACAGGCCCTGGCCGGTGAGACTGCCGCCGGTGAGGGAGCGCAGACTGCGGCTGATGTGGTAGCGCGCATCCTCGCCCTGGGGATCGATGGAGGAGTCGAAAACCACCAAAATCCGCTGCTGCTGCCGCTCGGTCATGCGGTTCCACAAAATCGGCCAGGCGGCGACAACGGCTCCGCCGCCGAGCAGGAACCACCGCAGCTTCACGCCGCCGGTAAAGGCCATAGCGGCGAACACAAAGACGAAAATCAGTGTGACGCCCAAGTCCCCGGACAGGGCCAAATTCACGGCAGCCAGCAAAGCCAGGTGAAAGCCCATGTGTGCTACCGAGGGTATGGAGGACAGGCGGTTCTGATGGGAGGACATGACGGAGGCCATGATCACAATATAGAAAATTTTACAAATCTCCGCCGGCTGAATATCAAAGGGCAGGCCGGGAATGGAGACCCAGCTCTTGTTGCCGCTGCTGTAGTCCACGCCAAAGGGAATGAGCATCAGCAGCATGGCGATGTTGAACATGGTCAGCGCTCCCCGATGCTCCGCCATAAACTCCAGGTCGATGGAGGAGACGATGGCATACAGCAGGACCCCGATGATGGCGGCGGCACCCTGAATGATGACAAACCGGGCGGTGTTGGCCCTGTACGCCGTACAGCTGGACAGGACTAGGCAGCTAAAGGCAGAGATGAGCAGGCATATACCCAGCAGGACCAGGTCGCCCTTATGTATAAAAGCGTGCAGCTCCTGGCGGAAAAGGCTGTTTAAGTACATTCTTTTGAGCCGTTTCACGGCATTGCGCATTTCATCGCCCCCATTCAAACTATCATTTTAGCATAAAATAGGGGAAAAGTAAATAGCAGAATTGTGAATTTCCCGGGAGGGCCGGTTTTCGTGAAAAAAGCAGAATTTGCAATGATTTTCCGAAAACGCTCTTGCAATTTGCGGATTTTGGTGTATGATATTATTGGAGGATATCAGGAACTGTGATCACCTCCGCAATCAGACGATTTTAAGAACATACGAGCGGCGACCCGCAGATAGGAGATTTTATGACTTATGATGAAGTTCGGCAGGATCCTGCCATTCGCACCTATATTATCCAGGCCGATGCCTGCCTGAGCGCCCTGGGCTTTACGGAACACAGCTTTGCCCATGTGGGCGTGGTGGCCCAGCGCACCGGCTACATTCTGGAAACCCTGGGTTATCCGGCGCGCACCGTGGAGCTGGCGCAGATCGCCGGCTATATGCACGACATCGGGAATCTGGTCAACCGGGTGGATCACAGCCAGAGCGGCGCTGTGATGGCGTTCCGGCTGCTGGATCAGATGGGCTTTCCCCCGGAGGAGATCGCCATGATCACCTCGGCCATCGGCAACCACGACGAGGGCAACGGCGAACCCATCAGCCCCATAGCAGCGGCGCTGATTTTGGCGGACAAGTCCGATGTGCGGCGCAGCCGGGTGCGCACCAAAAATCAGGAGGATTTTGACATTCACGACCGGGTGAATTACTCCGTCACCAAGGCGGATCTGAAAATCAACGAGGCCCACAGCAGGATCAAGCTGAAGCTGACGGTGGACACCCACATGGGCGCCGTGATGGAGTTTTTTGAGATTTTTATGGACCGCATGATGCTCTGCCGCAAGGCCGCTGCCGCTTTGGGTATGCAGTTCACCCTGCTCATCAACGAGCAGCAGCTTTTCTGAGCATTTTTGCGGCAAAAAACGGAGGAAACTCCATAAAACCAAGCATTGGGGGATCGTTACATGGATTTTTTTGACCTGCTGAACATGATCGGCGGCCTGTCGCTGTTCCTCTTCGGCATGAACCTGATGGGTCAGGCGCTGGAACGCCGGGCCGGCACCAGTCTGCGCAGTGTGCTGGGGAAGATGACCTCCGGCCGCCTGGCAGGGTTTCTGACCGGCTGCGCCGTCACCGCCGTGATCCAAAGCTCCTCGGCCACCACGGTGATGGTGGTGGGCTTCGTAAACTCCGGGCTGATGACCCTGCACCAGGCCATCAATGTGATCATGGGCGCCAATGTGGGCACCACCGTCACCGGCTGGATCCTGTCCTTGAGCGGGATCTCCGGCAGCAGCATCTGGGTACAGTTCCTGAAGCCCAGCTCCTTTACGCCGGTGCTGGCCCTGATCGGAATTATCTTATATATGTTTTATAAGACCTCCTCCAAAAAGGACACGGGCATGATCCTGCTGGGCTTTGCCACCTTAATGTTCGGCATGGAAACCATGTCCGAGGCGGCTTCGGGCCTGGCGGAGGTGGAGGGCTTCCGGCAGCTTTTCCTGCTGTTCCAAAACCCGTTCCTGGGAATGCTGGCCGGTGCGGTGCTGACGGCGGTGATCCAGTCCAGCTCCGCTTCGGTGGGCATTTTGCAGGTGCTGGCCGCCACCGGGCAGGTCAGCTACGGTGCGGCGGTGCCCATCATCATGGGCCAGAACATCGGCACCTGCATCACGGCCCTGATCTCCTCCGTGGGCACCACGAAAAATGCAAAACGGGCGGCGTTCGTCCACCTGAGCTTCAATGTCATTGGCTCGGTGGTGCTGCTCATCCTGTTTGAGATCGGAAGGCTCCTGTTTGCCCCGGCATTTTTAAGCGAACCGGCCACCCGCCTGGGCATTGCCGTGGTGCATACGGTGTTCAACCTGGCCTGCGTGGTGATTTTGATGCCCATGGCCCCCCTGCTGGAAAAAATGGCCGTGAAACTGCTGCCCGATACCGCCAAGCCGGAGCAGGAAACGGTGCTGGACGAGCGTTTGCTGGCCACGCCGCCTTTGGCATTGGAACAGTGCCGCAGCACCACGGTGGAAATGGCCCATGCAGCGGTTCGTGCCCTGAAAAACAGCCTGAAAGCGGTAAACGCCTACACCCCGGCCTTGGCCGAGGAGGTGCGCAGGGACGAAAGCCGCACAGACAGCTACGAGGATCTGCTGGCGACCTACCTGGTAAAGCTCAGCAGCTACAAAATGAGCGACGAAGACAGCGCCGAGGCCACGGGCCTGCTGAAGATCATCGGTGATTTTGAGCGCATTGGCGACCATGCTGTGAACATTCTCCGCTCTGCCGAGGAGATGCAAGGTAAAAAACTCTGCTTGTCCCAGCAGGCGACCCAGGAGTTTGGCGTGCTGTTCCGGGCGGTGCAGGAT
This sequence comes from uncultured Oscillospiraceae bacterium, assembly GCA_964383485.1. GTDB lineage: Bacteria > Bacillota > Clostridia > Oscillospirales > Oscillospiraceae > Faecousia. The sequence continues at coordinate 1,564 of CAYLHM010000084.1, read as the reverse complement.
ATTCTGGATCTCACCGCAGACGCCTTTGCCCAGGGCAGCTCGTCGGCCGCCGCCGAGGTGGAGCCGCTGGAGCAGGTGGTGGACCGCCTGCGGGAGGAGCTGCGCAACCGCCACATCCGCCGGATGCAGCAGGGGACCTGCAGCGTGGAGCTGGGCTTCATCTGGGAGGATCTGCTGACGGATTTGGAGCGTACCTCGGATCACTGCTCCAACATTGCCGGCTGCATCATGGACAGCGACCTGAATTTGCACGAGGCTATGCGCCATACCCGCAGCGACAGCCCGGAATTTACCCGGAAAATGCAGGCCTATGCAGAAAAATATACCCTTGCGAACTGAAAATTATGTAAACTAAAAAAGGAGCAACCTCTATGGAAGTAAAAGCGTTTCAGGACATCACCCTTTCCCGGCTGGGCATGGGCAATATGCGCCTGCCCACTCTGAACGGCGACCCCAACGCCGTGGACGAAGCCCAGGCACAGGAGATCATCGACTACGGCATGAGCCACGGCATCAACTACTACGACACCGCGTATGTGTATATGGCCGGCAATTCCGAGCGTTTCCTGGGCAGAGCCATGAAAAAATACCCCCGCAGCAGCTATTACCTGGCCACCAAATTCCATTTTCGGGCAAACCCGGATTACAAGGCGGTCTTTGAGGAACAGCTTCGGCGGCTGCAAACGGACTACATCGATTTCTACCTGCTCCATGCCCTGGGCGAAAACACCTGCCAGAACTATCTGGACTGTGGCTGCATCGACTATTTCCTGGAGCAGAAGCGCCTGGGGCGGATCCGCTATCTGGGATTTTCCTCCCATGCCTCGGTGGACACGCTGCGCCGCTTCGCAAGCCACCACGACTGGGATTTTGCCCAGCTCCAGATCAACTATTTTGACTGGCTCTACGGCAGTTCCAAGGCGGAATACCAGGTGCTGGCCCAGCGGGGCATTCCCACCATGGTCATGGAGCCGGTGCGGGGCGGCCGCCTGGCGGCCCTCACGCCGGAAACAGAGGCCCAGCTGAAGAAGGCCCACCCGGATTGGAGCATGGCCTCCTGGGCGCTGCGCTGGGTGCGCAGGCTGCCCAATGTCCAGGTCATTCTCAGCGGAATGTCCAACCCGGAGCAGATGCGGGACAATGTGCGCACCTTTGAGGATCTCCAGCCCCTGTCCGATGCCGACGAGCAGCTGCTTCTGGAGGTCTGCCGCCAGTTCCGCAGCCAGGTGGTGGTGCCCTGCACGGCCTGCCGCTATTGCTGTGACGACTGCCCCATGCAGATCAACATTCCCGAATACTTAAAGGTCTACACCGCCGCCAAGTTGCAGGGCCTGTCGTCGGCCAGGGCGATGGCCGCCCGGATCGAAAGCCATGGCAGCCCCTCGGACTGCATTGGCTGCGGCTGCTGCACGGGCCACTGCCCGCAGAATATTGATGTGCCCAGCCTGATGAAAGAGCTGGCGGATATTCTTTAGGGAAGCTCTGATGAAATCGGCAAGGGCGGACGGCGAGGGATTTTTCGTCAGAAAAAGGAGTGGAAAAGGGCGGAATACTGGATGTATTT
>CAYLHM010000083.1:0-5195 GCA_964383485.1 uncultured Oscillospiraceae bacterium | reverse complement strand
CGCCCCTACGCACTTAAGGTCACATTTGCAAAAAATTCAGTGCCAAGATTCCTCGACTCGCACAGCTTGCCCGGAATGACAAAGTTTTCGGCAGTCTGAAAGAAAGCCGTCATTGCGAACCAGTGACCGTGTCACTGGTGTGGCAATCTCCTATGTTTTTGAACGCATCCCTTTCTTTGGGGGATTCCCACGCCAGTGTGCGCACTGGCTCGGAATGACACGAGGGGGAAGTTCCCACGCCAGTGTGCGCTACTCATCGGAATGACACGGGGGGAGATCCTTGCGCCGGTGTGCGCTACTCATCGGAATGACATTTGCGGGCAGCAGATTGCCGCACCTACGAAGGTGTTGAGCGTTGCACCGTTCAACCGACTGCACCGCAAATCGAAAAATATCGCCATTCCTCATCTGACACAGCCCGAAGGGGCGTGCCATTTTCCCCGGGGGAAGGGCTTTGGCGGCTTATCGCTGCAATCACAGAAACGCAACGCCGATGCCAAAGGCATTCGGCCCCATATGGCAGGTCAGGCTCAGGGGCAGGGGATCGTAGAACACCTCCATATTCGGGAACGCCTGGCGCACCATGTCCAGCCAGACCGTTTCCATGGCCGGGTCCGCAAAGCTGCCCGCCGTGGCAAGGACGGTTTTTCTGCCGGAAACATCCGCAAACCGGGTGGAAAGCTCTTTCTGCATGGCCTCGATCATACATTTTTCCGCCTTGCGTATTCCCCGCACCTTGGCGTAGGAGTCCACCTGCTCCCCCTGAATGGTCAGAACCGGCTTGATGCCCAGCACCGTGGCCAGGGAAGCTGCCGCAGCCGTGATCCGGCCCCCTTTCCGCAGATATTCCAGGGTGTCCACAGCCACAAAGATGCTGCTGTTCAGCCCGTCCGCCTCCAAAATCTCCCGGATCTCAGCGGCATTTTTCCCCTGTTCCGCCAGCGCAAGGGCATGGTTGACGGCGGTGCGCTGGGTGACCGACACCCGGCGGTTGTCCGCCACCTCCACCCGCCCGGCGTAGTCCCGGCTCAGCCCCTGTGCGGCGGCGCAGGAGCCGCTGAGACCGCCGGTCATGGGAATGTACAGCACCTGGTCATGGGTTTCCAGCGCCCGGTCCCAGGTGTCCGTCACCGAGGCCGGGCTTGGCTGGGAGGTGCTGACATCCCGGCCGGCGCTGAGGGCCTTCAAAAATTCCTCCTGGGTGATGCTGATGCCCTCATAATAATCCAGGCCGTCGATGACAATGGGCATGGGCACCACATAGATGCCCATTTTTTCCGCCTCCTGGGGGAAAATCCCGCTGTTGCTGTCGGTTGCGATTGCTACTTTCATGGGAAAATAGATCCTTTCATTCTAATTTTGCCTCCCCCTTTGGGGGAGGTGGCCCGCAGGGCCGGAGAGGGCAAGGCACCCAAATTCTGCACATTGTACCCTCTCAGTCACCGGCTTCGCCGGTGCCAGCTCCCCCAAAGGGGGAGCCTTTGAAGAGCCCCTTGCCCCGCATTCCATTTCCTTTTTTTCACATTCCCTATTGTATCACAAAAAATTTTGTGATACAATGATTTCACTAAAAATACTACAAAGGAGCCGAAAATGTACCACATCAAACAAGACAAGCGCTCTCAGACCTCTGCCCGTCTGATTGCCCAGGGCTTTGTAAACTGCCTGGCGGACAAGGACTATGGGCGCATCACCATCGCAGACATTCAAAAGTATTCCACCGTGAGCCGCTCCACATTTTACCGTATGTTTGACGGTACGGAAGATGTGGTGGCCTACCTGTGCGACCGCACCTTCGAGGCCGTGACCAGCCAGATCCGGGAGCTGGGCTACGACGGCCTGGCCCAGCTTGCCCGGCTGTTTACCCGGTGCTGGATGGAGCAGCGGGAGCTGCTGTCGCTGATCGTGTCCATCCACCGGGAGGACATTCTCTGCAATGCCTACCGCAAGCAGATCGGCATTGTCCGCTACCGTATTCGGGACGATGCCATCCGGGAACGGTTTTCCGAGTACCACATTTCTCTGCTGGCCTCCATCATGGCGCAAACCCTGCTGATGTGGCACAAATCCGGGGCAGAGCAGACCCCGGAGGAGCTTGTGGAAACGCTGGATACGGTGCTGTCGGATTTTTACCACCTGCTCCATGAATAGGGACAAGGACAAGGGAACCTCCAAAAACGCAAGGGCGAGCGGACGGAAAGGATCCGCCGCTCGCCGCAGACGATTTATTCAGTAGTGTCTAAGAAGCAGTGGAGTACCGCTGCTCCTTTCTTGACGAAGGCGACAAACTCCTGAATTTCGGCATGGACCTCGTGCCAGCCCGGGCCATATTCCTGCCCGCTGTTGGTGAAGATCCACGACCCCTGGGGCAGATAAACCTGCTTGCTTGTCTGCCCACGGTTGACAATGGGGGCGAAGAGGATCTCATCGCCGAACATATACTGCTCACCCAGCGTATAGCATACCTCGTCATCGGGAAAGTCGAAGAACATGGGCCGCATAACCGGCCAGCCCTTTTCCGACGCAATTTCCATGTGATGTTCAATATAGGGCCGGAGCCGCTCCCGCAGGAACACCAGGTCTTTCAGAATTGCAAAATTCCGTTCGCCAAAGCTCCACAGCTCGTTGGGGTCCCCCGACGGCTCCTTGAGCCTGCTCTTTTCCCCGTGCAGAGTTCGATTGCCGTGTACCCGCATCACCGGGGAAAACACACCGTACTGGAACCAGCGCACGATCAGCTCCCGAAATTCCTCGCTTTGGGTATCTCCGCCGTAAAAGCCGCCGATGTCGGTATTCCACCAGGGGATGCCGCACATGGACATATTCAGGCCGGCCTTGACCTGGCAGGACAGACTTTCAAAGGTAGAGGGAATGTCGCCGCTCCACACCAGGGCGCCGAATTTCTGGCTGCCCAAGTAGGCGCAGCGGGTGAGGGTGACGGGGCTTTCCACGCCCATCGACCGGAAGCCGTCATAGGCCAATTTGGCGTAATAATAGGGGTACAGCAGTGCGACCTCATCGCCCCGGCCCAGATGCCAGATGAGATTGTCAAACTGCTCCGGGTGAACCTCCGGCTCCGCCTCGTCAAACCACAGGGCATCCACGCCGTTATCCAGGTAGTTTTCCTTCAGCTTGCTCCAGACGAAATCCCGGGTGGCCGGGTTGGTCACATCGATTTCGGCCTGCCAGCCGTAGAACTGAAAGACCCGGTTCGAGCCTCTGGCAGTCTGCATGAGCATATTACGGCTGTGCATATATTCGTAGTTTTCGCTGTTTTCATTGATGGTGGGCCACACGGAAACCACCAGCCGGGTGCCCATATCGTGCAGCTCCCTGCTCATAGCCGGTACATCCGGCCAGTATTGGGGGTCAAAGCGATAGTCCCCCTGCTCGGTCCAATGAAAATAGTCGGCAATGATCACCGATAGGGGGATGTTTTCCTTTTTATATCTCCGTGCGACCTCCAGCAGGTCCTCCTGGGTTTCATAGCGCAGGCGGCTTTGCCAAAAGCCGGTGGCCCAATGGGGCATCACAGGGGCGTGACCGGTCAGATCCGCCAGGGCTTCGGCAACCTCCTTGGGGCTTCCGCCGATCACCACATAGTCCACTCTTTTCGTGGCCCCCACACACCATCTCGTGCGGTTTTTGGAAAGCTCCACCGTTCCGATGGCGGGATTGTTCCACAGAAATCCGTAGCCCAAGGAGGAATAGACAAAGGGAATGGTACACTTGGCATTGACATTGCGAATGTCAAAGGAACAGCCCTTCAGATCCAATTGATCGGTAGCCTCATGGCCCAGGCCGTACAAATGCTCCCGGGGATCGCCTTTGAAGGTCACACGGGCCGACCACAGGCCGCTGGCCTGATTTTCGTAATGGCGGAAGCCGTCCTCAAAGGCCATCTCCGGCTGCTCCTCCAGAAGTACCTGTTCGCCGCTGTAAAAGGTGACCTTCCCGCTCTGCTCCAGCTTGACCCGCAGCTTGCCAACCGCCAGGAACACGGCGTTTTCCTCCTCCCGGATTTCCGCCGGGCCGGACTGCGGCATGAGGGTGAAGTCCTCGTCAACGACCCTGCAACCCGGGAATGCCTGAAAGCGGATGGCATTCCTGTGGCAAGCGCTGATGCGAACCAGCTCACAGGGTCTGGAAAAGAGCAGCTCTCCGCTGCCAATGAACACATTGTTCATATAATGACCTCCTGAATTATTTGCCCGGCTCCGCCGGACGAATACAATGGACGATTGCGGCAGCGTTTCTTCCCCGCCGCTTTTCTCAGAGCTTCTTTAGAAGCTGCTCCCGCTCCCGGCACAGGGCAGTCTGGAGGCGCACCGGGCTCCAGCGCAGGTTGCTTGGCGTGGTCACCGCTTTCAGAGGAACCGGGATCCCGGCCTGGCGCAGGCGCAGAAGCAGCGCATCCATTTGCCCCTCCTTCAGGCCGTGCATCACCAGCATGGGCGCCAGACAAGGCCCCGGTACGGGCGAGGCCGTGTTGGCGATCAATTCCGCCAGGCTGGCCCCGTACTGGGATGCCGGAACCGACCGCCCCTCCAGCCCCAAGGCCGACAAGATCCCATAGATCCGCAATTTCTGCTCCACCGGGAAGCCAAACAGCAGCACCAAGGGCTCCTTTTGTTCCGATTTTTTCATAGGAAACTCCTTTCAGAAAAAAACAGACCGGGCCATAGAAACCCGGTCTGTCTTTTGGAAGAAATTAGCCGTTGCTGTTGCGCATCTGAGCGAAGCACTCGCTGCAATACACAGGACGGTCGGACTTCGGCTCAAAAGGAACCTTGGCTTCGCCGCCGCAACGGGCGCAGGTAGCGGTGAAAAATTCACGGGGGCCACGGGCATTGTTCTTGCGCGCGTCACGGCAGGCCTTGCAGCGCTGGGGCTCGTTCTGGAAGCCGCGCTCGGCATAGAACGCCTGCTCGCCAGCGGTGAACACAAATTCGTTGCCGCACTCTTTGCAAACTAAAGTTTTGTCTTCGTACATGAGATATTTCCTCTCTTCAGATAAATTGCCCCGTGAAAGCCTACCGGATTCGGTTGTTGTAACGCAGGGTCATGTTGATATTGCGGCGATATTCCGCCACAAATTAGATTATACAAAGAAATAATGCACTTGTCAATAGCTTTCGAGCTATTTTTTATAAAAAATTTTTACACTTCAATCGGAAAGAAAACGCAAGAGGGGA
>CAYLHM010000082.1:0-5307 GCA_964383485.1 uncultured Oscillospiraceae bacterium | reverse complement strand
CTTAGATCTTCTCCACCTTAATGGTATTGGTATTGCCGGATTTGCCGTTCAGCGGGCCGCCGGTAAGCACCACATTATCCCCAGGCTGGAGCTGAAGTGTACGCTTAGCGTGGACAATGGCGTGGTAGAACATCACATCCATGGAGCTGAACTCCTCGGACAAAATGGGGGTCACGCCCCAGCTCAGGGCCAGCTTGCGCCAGATCTTGGGGTCGGTGGTCATGCCCAGAATATCCACCGGGCAGCGGAAACGGCTGACCATGCGGGCTGTCTTGCCGGAAATGGAACAGACCACAATGCCCTTGGCCTCCACATCAATGGCCATAGCGCAGGTGGCATGGGAAATGGCATCCATGGTGTTGTGGATGGTGAAATCCGAATGATAGAACTGCTCCTTGTAGCTGGTGTGCTGCTCGGTATAGGAGGCGATCTGCGCCATGACACTCACTGCCTGCACCGGGTATTTGCCCGCCGCCGACTCGCCGGAGAGCATAACGGCGGAGCTGCCGTCATACACGGCATTGGCCACATCGGAAATCTCCGCTCTGGTGGGCCGGGGGTTCTGGATCATGGATTCCAGCATTTCCGTGGCGGTGATCACCCGCTTGCCCAGCATACGGCACTTGCTGATGAGCTGCTTTTGAATGGTGGGCACCTCTACGAAGGGGATCTCCACACCCAAATCGCCCCGGGCGATCATAATGCCGTCACAGGCCCGGCAGATTTCCTCAGCGTTGTCCACGCCGGAACGGTTTTCGATCTTGGCGATGATGTCAATGCGCTCGCCGCCATGCTCCCGGAGGAACGCACGCATATCCTCCACATTCTGCCGGTTGGACACAAAGGAGGCGGCCACGAAATCCACATCATTTTCGATGCCGAACAGAAGATCGGCTTTGTCCTGCTCCGACAGGAAGGGGCCGGTCATCACCTTGTTGGGGAAGGACATACTCTTGCGGTTGCTCAGCTCCCCGCCGATGACCACCCGGCACAGGGCATCGTTGCCCTTCAGCTCGGCGACCTCGAACACCACCAGGCCGTTGTTCACCAGAATGCGGTCGCCCACGGACAAGTCTTTGATCAGGTTCTTGTAGCTGACACTGACCCTGGTCTCGTCGCCCTCCACCTCGTCGGTGGTAAAGGTGAAGCTGTCGCCCTCGTGAACGGTGATCTTGCCGTTTTGGAAGGTGCGGATGCGGTACTCCGGGCCTTTGGTGTCCAGCATGATGGCAATGGGCAGGTTCAGCTCCTCCCGCACCTTTTTCACCAGGTCGATTTTGTGCTGCTGTTCCTCCAGGGTGCCATGGGAGAAATTCAGGCGAGCCACATTCATGCCCGCCAGGCACATGGCTCTGAGGGTTTCCTCGTTTTCACATGCCGGACCGATGGTGCAGATGATTTTTGTCTTGCGCATAGTCATTCCTCCGTTATTTTTGAAATTTTGGGATTTTATAGAACGCTTAAATCATAAAATGGATCCAAATATTCCCGTGTGTTTTCACACATTTCCTTAAATAACTGTCTGGACTGCTCCTGGCTCAGCCCGCCGCACAGGGCCTGGTTTGCAAAGCTGAGGTAGATTTTGTCCAGGTCCCGATCCCGTATTCCCTCATAGCAGGTGTCGATATTGGCGCTGCTCCGATACACCAGATTGGCCACCGCCACCGGCAAAGGCTTTGCCATCACCGGCCGCAGCTGATCGTGGGAGAACACGCAGTTGGTTTCCACCACGGAGCCCAGTGGCAACTGGGGCATCTGGCCCAGGTTGGGCATATTCACATTGGACACCCTGGTGCCGAAGCCCATAAGGGCTTTCATCAGCTCCACGGCCTCCTCCGAGGATTTTTGCAGCGGGAAGGGCTTGCGGCCCTGGGCCATTTCAACAGTTTCGGCGATCTGCCGGGCCTGCTTTTCCTCCCGGTAGTCCACAGTGGTCAGGTTAAACAGCCAGCTTTTCACCGTCTGGGGGTCCTTCAAATACCAGCTTGCGGGCATAAATTCCGCCAGGTGCCGATCCCCGGCGGCGGCCAGCGCCCCATATTTCCGATAGAGATCCATTTTCACCTTGTTGCCGTAGGCAAAGGGGTCCCAGCGGAAGGCGAAGCGATCCTCGCCGGGATGCTCGTTGTAGCCCTCCTCGTAGAAGCGCTCCGTAAACGCCGGCAGCAGGGCCAGCAGGTCGATATTGCCGTACTTTGCCTCGGTGATCCAGGTGAAATGGTTCACGCCGCACGCATCGGTGTACATCTCGCTGCGGTCGATGGAAATGCCGCGCATTTCTTTCAGCACGCAGGCCAGAAATTCCTGGGCGTGGAACACCTCGTGGCAGCAACCAAAGGCCTTGATCCGGGGAAAGACCTCATACAGCACCTTGACACAGATGCTCATGGGGTTGGTGAAGTTGATGACCCAAGCATTGGGGCAGATTTCCCGGATTTTCCGGGCAAACTCCTCATAAAGCGGCACGGTGCGCATGGCACGCAGAACGCCGCCGGGGCCGGCAGTATCCCCCACCGACTGGTAAACGCCGTAGCGCTCCGGGGCGTGGACATCGCTGCGCATCTCCCGGAAGGTGCCGGGCAGAATGGAGATCACCACAAAATCCGCACCCTCCAGGGCATCCTCCAGGCGCTCGTACACCCGGTAGTCGAACTTGGAAAGGGCTTTGGGGTCCCGGTTGATAAAGCCGCCGATTTTGGCATTGCGCTGAGCCGCCTCCAGGTCGATATCGTACAGGCCGATCTCTCCGGACAGTCCCTGGGCCAGGGCCAAATCGCCCATAAATACTCTTGCCCACATTTTGGAGCCGCCGCCGATATAGGCGATTTTGATGTTCCGTTCCATGGTTCATTTTCCCCCATTTTTGGTGCTTTTATTTTGAAGCATTTTTATTCCAGCTGCGGAAAAATTCCAAAATTTCCTCTTTCGTCCCGGTCAGGCTGCCCTGCTGGCAGTCCGGCCTGCCGCCGCCCCGGCCCCTCAGCGCCGCCGTCAAGGCCTTGCCCATGGGGCGCAGATCCGGCCGTCCGATGATGCAGAAGCTGTAGCCCGCCCCATCGCTTCCGGCAAACACGGCGGCAAATTCCCCGCATTTTTTGCTGATGGCATCGGCAAGACTGCGGCAGGAGGCGGCCGGCATGGCTTCGGTGATGTGAATAGCCTGTTTTTGGTTTACATAACTTTCTGCAACAGCGGCAAAAACCTGCCGCTCCAAGCCCACCGCCCGGAATTTTTCGTCAGCCAGGGCCTGCTTGATCTGCTCCGCCGCCGCCCCGGTCTCCCAGATCTTTGCGGAAAGAGCCTGGGAGACTAGGCGATTTTGCTGAAATACAGCGTTCATCAGCCGATAGGCCCGCTGGCCGCAGGCCATTTCCAGCCGCACGCCGCCGTGAAAACCGGTGGAAGAAAATATTTTAATCAGACCGATCTCCCCTGTGCGGGCCACATGGGTCCCGCAGCAGGCGCAGCAGTCATAGCCCGGCACCTGGACGATCCGCACCGGCCAGTCCAAGGCCCGCTTGGTGCGGTAGGCAACCCCCGGCAGCTCCTGGGGCGTGGGGTACCAGCATTTCACCGGCAGATCTTCCCACACCGCCCGGTTGGCCTCCGCCTCGAAGCGCTCCAGCTCCTGGGCGGAAATGGGGCCGTCGAAATCCACCGTCACCAGCTCCGCGCCCATGTGGAAGCCGGTGTTGTGCAGGCCCCGGTGGCGGTGAATGATGCCGGAGAGAATATGCTCGCCGCTGTGCTGCTGCATACGGTCAAAGCGAAGCGCCCAATCCACATGGCCCGGCACCTCTTGTCCAACGGCAAGGGGCTTATCGCACAAATGCACGACTTCCTCTCCCTGCTCCCGCACATCCAGCACATGGGCCTCCCCCAGAGTGCCGGTGTCTGCCGCCTGGCCGCCGCCCAGAGGGTAAAAGGCCGTGGCCGCCAGGGTGACATTCCAGCCGCCGGGGGCCGGCGCGCAGCCGGTGACAAGGGCGGAAAATTCCGCCATATAGGCATCTTGGTAGTACAATTTTTCGGTAGGCATGGTACTTCTCCAAAAAGCATTGAAAAATGTCATCCGAAGGCGGTGGTACGATCCCACATTTTTAGGCACGGACTCCCTCTAACGGGCCAGTGTGCGCTGCTTAACGGAATGACATCCGATTATTGATATACAGAACGATCAAAAACGGTAGCCGGCCGAGAGCAGGCGGCTCAGGGCGGTATTGGCCTGGCCGTCGGTGAACAGGGCGGTAAACCGGCCATCCACTGCCAGGGCCTCCAGGCTCCATTCCAGATGCCCCAGATCCGCCAGCCGAGCAAAGCCGTCGCTCTCCCGGTGGCCGCTGAGGATCTGCCGGGCGGCGTCCAGGGTTTCCACGGGGCGAATACGCACTCCAAGCTCTGATGCCAAGGCCCGATTTGCCGCCAAAGCCGCCAAAAAGCGCTGTTCCATGCTCAGCTCTCCAAAATCACCGGGCCGCAACCGGCCTCCAGCGCCTGGGTGATCAGCCGGGCCGCCTCGTCGGCGCTGCACTTCACCTGCTGGCCGGTGGCCATATTTTTCACAGAGCAAAGGCCCTCGGCGATCTCGTCCTCGCCCAAAAGCACGGCAAAGGGCACGCCCAGCTTGTCGGCATAGGCCATTTTCTGCTTGAATTTCTTCTGCTCGCCGTAGAGCTGTACCCGCAGGCCATGGCTGCGCAGGCACTCTGCCAGGGCAATAGCCGGGGCAGGGTCGGCGGTCATGGGCAGCACCAGGGCATCCGCCGGGGCGCTGGGCAGGGCCGGGTTCAAAAGCCCCTGCTCGTCCAGCACATAAAACAGCCGGGTCAGGCCGATGGAAATGCCCACGCCGGGGAGCTGCTTTTCAATATAATACGCCGCCAGGTTGTCGTAGCGGCCGCCGGAGCAGACGGAGCCGATCTCCGGGTGATCCAGCAGGGTGGTTTCATAAACCGTGCCCGTGTAATAGTCCAGTCCCCGGGCAATGGTCAAATCCACGGCGAAATTTGCCTCCGGCACGCCGAAGGCGGTCAGATTGGCGACAACGGCTTTCAGCTCCGCAAGACCCTGATCGAACATTTCATTTTGCCCGGCGCAGTTCTCCAGGGCGGTGATCACTTCGGCGTTGGTACCCTGTATGGAAATGAATTTCAGAATGTCATCGGCCTGGGTCTCTGTCAGAGCGATGTCCTCTACCAGAATTGCCTTGACCTTTTCGGCGCCGATTTTCTCCAGTTTGTCCACCGTGCGCATGATCTGCCCCGACTGTCCGCTCAGGCCCAGCATGGCATAGAAGCCGTTCAGAAT